>NZ_JBLROA010000049.1:0-46410 GCF_047921505.1 Micromonospora sp. SL1-18
CCGTACGACATGCCCTGGAACACCAACGAGAGACCGACGTCGACCCGGACGGCTACCCGCTCGTGTTCATCGGCCGCCGTCCCGCGGAGAGCGCGACGAACGGTTCAGCGAGATGCTCACCACCGTGTGTGCTCGGTCAGCGCAAGCCGGCGAACAGGTCGTCCTCGGGCGTCGGCGCATCGGTGGTGTCGCGGACCCGGACGAAGGTCTCCACGCCCATCAGCTCGGTGAACCGTTCCTGGCCAAGTTGCAGGAAGAAGATGTTCTCGGCCTGACTGGCGTGCGCAGCCAACGATTCGAACTTCTGCGCGCCGTAGCCGCTCGTGTCCACCCAGGTGGTGATCTCGTCGTCGGGCAGGCCGAGCTGCGGCATCTCCTCCGACGGCCCGTCCGGCTCGGGAAACTCGACGCCAATCTCCTTCATGACGCGGCCGAACTCCTGAAATGCACTACGTGGCACGGTGGTCCAGTAGACCTTCGCGGGGATGTTCGTCCGCTCGACGGCGGCCATGGTGATGCGGTGCGCCTGGATGTGGTCCGGATGGCCGTAGAAGCCGTTCTTGTCATAGGTGACGACGACGTCGGGCCGATAGCGCTGGATCAACTCGGTCAGCCGGTCGGCCGCCTCCGCCACCGGCGTGTTCCAGAACGCGCCGGGCACGTCGTTGGCCGCCCAGCCCATCATCCCGGAGTCCGCATAGCCGAGCGTCTCCAGGTGCGTGACCTTCAACGCCTCGCAACTGGCCGCCAACTCGGCCCGGCGCATCGCCACCACGGCCTCCGGGTCGTGCCCCGGGTCGCCCGGCTTGACCCCGCCGGGCCCGTCGCCGCACCGCCCGTCCGTGCAGGTCACGAGCACCGTCGTGATCCCCTCCGCCGCATATCGGGCGAGGATGCCGCCGGTGCTGGTCGCCTCGTCGTCGGGGTGCGCGTGCACCGCCATCAAGGTCAGAGATCGCTCAGCCACCCCACCACAATACGAGGGACATCCGACGCAATAGCATTGCCGCGGTCCGGGACGGCTGCTGAAACGAGGCGAGATGCGTTGGCTCCGGCAGTTGGTGGGTAGCAGGCGGGTCCAGCTCAATCCGGGGCGGCAGCAGGCGCTGCTGCGGGACGTACGGCACCGGTACGGCGCCCGCTCGCAGGTCCGGTTTCCGGAACAGGTCGAGGCGATCACCCGGATGCTGAACGACGACGACGGCCTGGTGGTGGCGGCCCGGATCGTGAGCGAGGCCGCCGACGAGGCCCACGCGGACCTACAGGCCCAGGTTCATGACGTACACCGACGGACGGGCCGGCGGCTCCTGGTGCACCGCCGAAACTACCGGCCGCTGTGGAAGGAGGCCGGACCGGCACTGCGGTGGCCCCTGTTCGCGCTGCCGTGCGGCCTCCACCCGTACGCGCAGGTGGCCGCCGCCGTCGCGGTGGTCGGCAGCCGGGCGCCCCGCCTCGGCCGGCTGTCCGACCCGAACCCGCTCCTGACCCGCGTGTTCGAGGTGCTCGACCTCACCACCGCCGGCTGGGAGTACGGCCGGGTGCGGGTGGACACCGATGCCGCGGCCCTGGCCGATCGACTGATCTCGACCGCCGGGCAGGTCCTCGCGACCATCGACGACCCGCCCCGGCTGCCGCCTCCGGTCCGCGAGCTGATGCGCTGCAACAGCACCCTCGACGTTCACGATCCGACCGGTCCGCGGGTGGTCGGCGGAATCAATCTGGGCGCGAGGATGCGGGAGACTCTCCTGGTCTGAGACACCGCGGCGGCCTGACCAACGTCCACGGGCCGGGAGCGGCGGACGGAGCGTGAGGATCGCTGGCGAACCGCGTCGCACGACCTGCGGCCGTGAGAGTCAAATCGCACCACGATCAGACACGGCGTAGCACCAGTGGTTGCGCGGGTACCGCAACGTTCTGGGCTTTGCGCTGGCACCGCGCACCGCCCCGTCCATGCCTTACTTTCATCCATCTCGGATGAAAGTCAGGGCTCTTCCGGTAAAAGCTATGGACGTATCGACATTTGTTTTGTTAGCGTCGGCCGGGTGATGAAGCCGCTCCACACCTGTCCAACACCCATCCCCTAGCCCCCGTGTCCTTCGCCCGCCGTCGAGCGCAGCTGCCCTGCCACTGGTGATCTGCGCCTAGCTGGCCGCGTACCGCGCAGCAGCCCGCATGGTCGACGCCACGGTCGACGTGCGATGGGCGGCTCAGCAGTGCCCGAACACCCGAGCCGCCCACGGAGAAGGAACAAGCAGTACGTCCCCGACCTGCCCCGATCAGTCCTCGATCCAAGGAGAGGCAGATGAAGAGACGACGCGCGCTCGCCGTAGCGAGCCTGACGATCACCGCGCTTGTCGCCACGCCCACCGTCTCGATGGCCGAGCCGGGCGCGCCCCCGGAGACGAGCTTCCAGAAGGTGACCCTCAACGATCGCCCGGGCGAGCCGATGGACCTCGCTGTGCTGCCCGACCGCCGGGTGCTGCACGTGACCCGCCCGGGTGAGGTCTGGCTGCACGACCCCGCCACCGGCCGCAACACCATCGCCGCCACCCTGGATGTCTACCAGCACGACGAAGAGGGCCTGCAGAACGTGGCGATCGATCCCCACTTCGGCAAGGCCGGCAACAACTGGGTCTATCTGTACTACTCGCCGCCGATGAACACCCCGGTCGACGACCCGTCGACGCCGAACATCAACGAGGGCGATGCACCGGCCTGGGGCACCCCCGCGGACTTCGCGCCGTTCAAGGGGGCGATCCGGCTCTCCCGGTTCCGATTGGTCAAGGACAAGCTGGACCTGTCCACCGAGCAGCAGATCCTCGACGTACCGGTCGACCGGGGCATCTGCTGCCACGTCGGCGGGGACATCGCCTTCGACGCCAAGGGCAACCTGTACCTGTCCACCGGTGACGACACCAACCCGTTCGAGTCCGACGGCTACACCCCCATCGATGAGCGGCCCGGCCGGAACCCGGCGTACGACGCGCAGCGCAGCTCGGCCAACACGAACGACCTGCGCGGCAAGATCCTGCGCGTCAAGGTACGCGACGGCGGCGGATACACCATCCCGGACGGGAACCTCTTTCCGGAGGGCACGCCCGGCACCCGGCCCGAGATCTACCTGATGGGCCTGCGCAACCCGTTCCGGATCGAGTTCAACCGCCAGACCGATGAGCTGTACGTCGCCGACTACTCGCCCGATGCCGGCGAGGCCGATCCGCTGCGCGGGCCAGCTGGGCAGGGCAAGTGGGCGGTCGTACGCAAGGCCGGCAACTACGGGTGGCCCTACTGCGCCACCGCCCAGTTGCCGTACGTGGACTACGACTTCGCCACCGGCCGGTCCGGGCAACCGTTCAACTGCTCCGCGCCGGTCAACGAGTCACCGCACAACACCGGGCTGCGGGAGCTGCCACGGGTGGAGCAACCGGACGTGTGGTACGGCTACGGCTCCTCGGCGCGGTTCCCGGAGTTGGGCACCGGCGGTGTCGGACCGATGGCCGGGCCGGCGTACCACTTCTCCTTCCCGACGACGCGGGGACGCGCTCCGGTGGCGTGGCCTGCCTACTACGACGGCGTTCCGCTGTTCCACGAATGGACCCGGGACTACGTGAAGGGCTTCCGGCTGAACGCGGGCGGCGGCCTCGGCGGCATCGAGCCGGTGCTCCCCTCGTTTACCTTCGACAACCCGATGGACCTGGAGTTCGGCCCGGACGGCGCGCTCTACGTGCTCGAGTACGGCGACGGTTTCTTCAGCGAGAACCCGGACGCGCAGTTGGCCCGCATCGACTACATCGGCTGGAAGGGCAACCACACTCCGGTGCCGCAGGTTTCGGCCACGCCCACCAATGGGCTCACGCCGCTGACCGTAGCTTTCTCCAGCGAGGGCACCCTGGACTACGACGGCGATCGGCTGTCGTACGCGTGGGACTTCGACAACGACGGCAAGGTCGACTCGCGCGCGGCGAACCCGACGTTCACGTACCAGAAGAACGGCCTCTACAACGCCACTGTCAAGGTGAGCGACCCGGGTGGGCTGTCGGCCTCCGCGTCGGTCCGAGTCGTGGTCGGCAACTCCGCACCCGTGGTGGAGCTGGTCAAGCCGGTCGCGGGCCAGCCGTTCAGGTTCGGCGACACCGTGCAGTTCGAGGTTCGGGTGACCGACGACCAGCCGGTGGACTGCTCCCAGGTCAGCGTCACGTACGTCCTCGGCCACGACACGCACGGCCACCCGCAGACCACGGCCAAGGGCTGCGCCGGCACGATCCACACGACGGTGCCGTCCGGCCACGACCCGGAGCACGACAACCTGACCGCCGTGTTCGTGGCGTCGTACACCGACCCGGGCGGGAACGGTCTGCCCTCCCTGACCGGAACGGACCAGGTCGTCCTGGTCCCCACCGCCTAGCCCCGGCCGAAGGAGTCATCATGTGTTACGGATACGACGGAGAGGCCGCGCTGCGGCGATCCGTCCTTGACCGGCGACGCCTGCTGCGCGGTTCACTGGCGGCGCTCGCCGGTGTCGGGCTCGCGTCGTCGGGGATCGGCGCGACGGCCGCGACGGCGACCACCCGTCCCACCGGGCGGCGGCACGTGCCCCCGGGCCTGATCAGCATCCAGCTGTGGACGGTTCGTGACGCACTGTGGGGCGGGCCGGGGTACGACGCGACCCTCACCCACCTCGCCAAGATCGGCTACCCGAAGGTGGAGCTGGCACTCGGCTACTTCGGGCGTACCGCCACCCAGCTGCGCCAGTTCCTGGACAGCATCGGCATCCGGGCCAGCTCCAGCCACGACGGGATCAGCGATAACGCCGCCGCGCTGGACGAGAAGATTCAGAACGCGGTCACCCTGGGCCAGTCCTACCTGGTGGTGCCGTACCTGTACTCGGAGCGCGAGGACGACTGGAAGCGCTGGGCGGAACAGATGAACGCCGAGGCCGCGGCGGCAGCCAGGGCCGGCCTTCGGTACGGCTACCACAATCACGCCCACGAGTTCACCATCGACCTCGGCGGCGGCAAGCGCCCCTGGGACGTGCTGACCGCGGAGCTTGATCCCAGGCTCGTGCACCTGGAGGTCGACATCTACTGGGCGGTCACCGGGGGCATCAACTCCGGCGATGGAGTGGCCGATCCCGAGCGCTTCACGCTGGACGTCATCCGGTCCGCACCGCAGCGCGTCCTGCAGTACCACGTCAAGGACCGGCACGCGTCCGACGGCGACATGGCCGACCTGGGCACTGGGATGATCGACTTCGCGCGGATCTTCCGGGAGCACTCCGCACAGGAGTACATCGTCGAGAACGACACCCCCGATGTGACGCCGCAGCAGACGGCGGAGGTCGGCTACCGCTACCTGCGCAAGCTGCGGTTCTGAGGAACCGCGGAAAGAAGTACTGACGGACACCAGGGGCGGCGCCTGGTTCGTGGGAACTCGCACACCTGCCGACCCGCCAGAATTGCCGGCCCTGGTGTCCGTCATCCGCCATATCGCGGACACTCAGCCGTCCACCCTGGAGCACATAGCTGGCAAGGCCGACTCCCTCTGCCGAGGGAGCAATAGAACGTGGAAAAAAACAAATTCGACAGGCCGGGCCGACACCGTTCGCGCATTCGAACGCCATTCGGTGGAGTTGCCCCCTCGATTCCCGATCCGCTGCCCTGCGCGCCGTGCGGCTGTGCCCGCTGACCAGGGGCGACGCCGCCGATCGTGACGCCGGTAGCGGGCGGCCACAGGTCGGGTGAGCAGCCGCGGATGATGCCGCTGCGGGCGTGGCTGCCGGCGGACCTCATCGCTGTCGAGGCGACGCGGGCCGAAATATGATCGCCGCCAAAATATTGACCCGTCGAAATGGGTCTCGTAGGGTGCCATGGAGCGTGAAAGCGCTTTCTGTCCCCCGTCCCCCGTTGAGGAGCGCGTGTATGAGACGCCAACGCACGCTACTTTTCGCCCTGCTCGCAGCCGTCACTCTCCTATTGACGAGCACGGCGACGACCGCCGCGAACGCATCGACCACCACCTCCACCTTCCGGGTGCTGGTCTTCTCCAAGGTCACGAACTTCTATCACGACTCGATCCCGGCCGGCATCGCCGCCGTCGAGCAACTCGGCGCGCAGCAGGGCTTCGCCGTCGAGGCGACCACCGACGCGGGCGCGTTCACCGACGCCAACCTCGCCCGGTTCGACGCCCTCGTGTTCAACAACACCAACTCCACCCCGGCCTCCGGCGACCTGCTCAACGCCGAGCAGCGGGCCGCGCTACAGAAGTTCATCCGCAACGGTGGTGGCTGGGTCGGCCTGCACGCCGCCTCGGCAAGCGAGCGGGACTGGAAATGGTACGAGGGACTGGTCGGGGCCATCTTCGACCACCACCCGGACTTCTCCCGCACCGGCGGCACCTTCCCGGGTCGGATCAAGGTCCTCGACCACGTCCACCCCTCCACCAAGAACCTGCCGGAGCTCTGGGAGCGCAGCGAGGAGTGGTACAACTGGCGGACCAACCCCACGGGTAAGGTCCACACCCTCGCCCAGATCAAGGTGCGCGACGGCATTCCCGGGATGAACCAGGGCGTCGACCATGCCTACTCGTGGTGCCAGAACTACGACGGCGGTCGCTCCTGGTTCACGGCCGGTGGGCACAGCTCCTCGTCGTTCCAGGAGCCGGCCTTCCTTCAGCACCTGCTCGGCGGCATCAAGTGGGCCGCGGGCGCCGCCCCCGGTGACTGCGGTGCCACCCGGACCAACAACTTCGAGCGGGTCCCCCTGGTCAACCAGAACCTCTCCGACCCGTTCGAGCTGGCGGTAGCGCCGGACCGCCGGGTCTTCTACATCGAGCGCACCGGCGCGCTGAAGGTCATCAACCAGGACACCCTCGCCGTCACCACCCTGCTGGACTTCGCCTACACGCCGCAGCAGACCAGTCAGTCCGACGGCCTGCTCGGCATGACGCTGGACCGGCACTTCTCCACCAACAACTGGATCTATCTGCTCTGGTCCGACCGGGTGGAGAAGCAGCTGAACCTGTCCCGGTTCACCCTCGATGGCGACAGCGTCAGCCTCGACTCGGAAAAGCGCCTGCTCACGATCCCGACCTGGCGTGGTGAGGCTCGTGCCAACTCGCACATGGGCGGCTCGCTGACGATGGACCAGCAGGGCAACCTGTACGCCGCCATCGGGGACAACACCGACCCGTTCGAGTCCAACGCCTTCACTCCCATCGACGAGCGGCCCGGCCGTCGCGCGTTCGACGCGCAGGGCACCGCCGGCAACACCAACGACCTGCGGGGCAAGATCCTGCGAATCAAGCCCCTGCCCAACGGCAAGTACGCCGTCCCGGACGGCAACCTGTTCGCCCCGGGCACGCCCAAGACCAGGCCCGAGATCTACACGATGGGCATGCGGAACCCGTTCCGCATCACCGTCGACTCCAAGTCCAACGCGCTGCTCGTGGCCGACTACGGCCCTGACGCAAAGTCCGCCAACCCGAAGCGCGGGCCGGAGGGCACCGTCGAGTTCAACCGGATCACCAGCGCCGGAAACTACGGCTGGCCCTACTGCATCGGGAACAACATCCCGTTCAACGACTACGACTTCGCCACCGCCACCTCCGGGCCGAAGTTCAACTGTGACGCGCCGGTCAACGACTCCCCCAACAACACCGGCCTGACCGACCTCCCCGCGGCCAAGCCGGCTCTGGTGTGGTACGCCTACTCGGCCTCCCCGGAGTTCCCGGAGCTCGGCACGGGCGGCGGCGGCCCGATGAGCGGGCCGATGTACGACTTCGACCCGTCCAACAAGCGGCTGACCAAGTTCCCCCAGTACTTCGACGGCAAGTGGATCGTCTACGAGCTGACCCGCAAGTGGTTCAAGACACTGTCGATCCACGAAACCGCCCAGACCTTCAACGATCCGCGCTTCAACCCCACCAACGCCGGTGACCTGCAGTCCATCAACGGAATCTTCGGCAACATGTCGTGGGTCCAGCCGTTCGAGGCGGAGTTCGGGCCGGACGGCTCCCTCTACGTCATCGACTTCGGCGCGGGCAGCGGGAGCGGCCGGGGCGGCAGCAACGAGGGCGCGGGCATCTACCGCATCGACTACGTCGCCAACAGTCGGCCCCCGGTGGCCAAGCTGGCCGTCGACAAGGACAGTGGACCCGCGCCGCTGACCGTTGCCTTCTCCAGCGCCGGCACCAGCGGGCCGGACGGCACTGCGGTCCAGTACGCCTGGGACTTCGACGGCGACGGCAGGGTCGACTCCACCGCCGCCAACCCCAGCCACACCTACAGCACACCGGGGCGCTACACCGCCCGACTCACCGTCACCGCCAACAACGGGCAGACCGCGGTCGCCGTACAGGAGATCACCGCCGGCAACACGCGCCCGACGGTTACCCTCAGCATCCCCGACGGGGCCTTCTCCGATTTCGGTGACCGCATCCCGTACACGGTGACTGTCACCGACCCGGAGGACAACAGCATCGACTGCTCCCGCGTGGTGGTGCAGACTCAGCTCGGCCACGACTCACACACCCACCCGCTGGACAACTACGTCGGATGCTCCGGGGTGGCCATCACCGACAGCAACTCCGGTGACGGGCACGGCCCGGGACAGAACCTCTACACCGTGCTCACCGCGCAATACACCGACGGCGGGGCAGCCGGGGCACCAGCCCTGATCGGCTCGACCCGGGTGAAGCTGCAAACCAAGAGCAAGGAGGCCGAACACTTCGACGGCCAGAGCGGCATCCAGGTGATCGACCGGGCGACCGCAAGCGGCGGCAAGCGCCTCGGTGACATCGACGACGGAGATTGGATCAACTTCGGTCCCGTCAACCTCCGTAACATCGACTCGGTCACCTTCGGTGTCGCCTCCGGCAGCACCGGCGGCGACATCGAAGTCAGGGCCGACTCCCCCACCGGTGAGCTCCTCGGCCGCGCCACCATCGGCGGCACCGGCGGCTGGGACAACCTGATCTCGCCCACCGTCGAGCTGGCCGATCCGGGCCGGACGTGCACGCTCTATCTGGTCTTCGTCAACCCGAACCAGGTCGGCGGCAACCCCGACCTGATGGCGCTGGACTGGCTGCGCTTCAACGGCCCCGGGGTACGCGAACAGACCGACGCCACCGTTTCGGCCTCGGCCACGCCCACCACCGGTAAGGCGCCGCTACAGGTGGCCTTCACCGGGACCGCCTCCCCGGCGACCGGGCGCACCATCACGGACTACGCGTGGAACTTCGGCGACAACACGACGGTCGCGCACGGCGCGTCGGCCAGCCACACGTACGCCCGCCGGGGCACCTACACCGCACAACTGACCGTCACCGACAGCCTCGGGGCGACGATGTCCTCGACCGTCGTCGTGACAGTGAGCTGAGCCCCAGGTGGTGGCGGGGTAACAGAACGCCCCGCCACCACCGACCCGGCCCGACCCGCTCCGGCCGATCCTCCATTCGACGCCGGGGTGCGGTGAGCACGTCGGCTTTCCCGTCCGATTCCCCGTCCATGTAGGAGAGAGAGCATGAATCCGAGTTCCACCCGCCCGTCCCCCAATCGACCGAGCCGAGCGCGCCATCTGCTCGCCGCGTCGCTCGCCGCGGCACTGCTGCCGTTCGCACCCGCTGCGGCGTCGGCCGCCGAGTCCCCGACCGACGGGAGCGTGGTCATCGACGACGCCGCCACCGAACAGCTCATCGAGGACAGCTGCCCCTGGGGTTACACCCCCTCGTCCACGGTCTTCTTCGGCCAGGACCGGGCCAACTCGGGTGTACCCAACCGCGACCTCGGCAACGGCTGCACGATCATGGACACCATCTGGGCCGAGGCGCCGTTCCCCAACCACGGCAGCTTCGTACGGACAGTCGCCAGGCTCACCAACATGCTCGAGCAGGACGGCACCCTCACGCCGGAGGAGCACGAGAGCATCGTAGAAGCGGCGGCCGAGTCCGAGATCGGCAAGCCGCAGCCGGCACCCGGGACCCGCGCCGTGCCCGACGATCGGATCGGCCTCGTCCTCTACACGGTGCGGGCCACCATGCCGAACGCGCCTGAAGCCACCCTGGCCGCTCTCGCCGCCTGCGGCTACCGCAACGCGGAACCCTCAGGCGCGGTGAACAACTTCTACGGCAAGACGGCCGCAACGCTCGCGCCCATAGTGGCCCAGTCCGGCCTGTCGGTTCCGTCCATCGGGATCGGCCTCGGCGACCTCAAAAACAACCTCGACGGCGTCATCGCCAACGCCAAGGCCTTCGGCGCCAAATACGTCCGAATCTCGGGCTCGGCCTCGTGGCGGCTCAGCGACTACTCCGCGACTGCGGCGACCCTCAACGCCGTCGGCCCCAAGCTCAAGCAGGCGGGCATCACCGTCGCCTACCACAACCACGGGTTCGAGTTCACCGCCCAGAACGGCGTACGCGGCTACGACGTACTGGCACGCGAGACCGACCCGAACCTGGTGGCGATGGAACTCGACCTGTACTGGGCATCCAGCGTCGGCGCAGACCCGGTGGAACTGATCAAGCAGTACCCGGGCCGGTTCTCGCTGTTCCACGTCAAGGACATGGCCCCCGACGGGTCGTTCGCCGACGTGGGCGAGGGCACCATCGACTTCGCCCGCATCTTCACCTACAGCGACATGGGCGGCGTCGACTACTACCTGACCGAGAACGACAACCCGCGGCCGAACGGCGTCTCGTCCGCCTGCGACAGCTACGCCAATCTCAGCGCCCTGCGCTACTGACACACCTCGCCGGCCCGCGACACCCGCGGGCCGGCGAGGTCCATCTCCACGCCGACGACCGCAGCGCTGGAGCTGATACGGCCTTGAACAGATCCAGCACGTCGGCAGGCTCGGGGGCCTGGGGTCTCGATTGCCGGAGGGAAGGCACAACGTCCACCCGCCCGGTTTGGAGGACAGGCGCGAGTGTCACGCCTTGAAGGTTGCTTGCCAGCGCTCGATCAGGCTGGCGAACTCGTCGACGGCTTCACGGGCTTGCCGCGTGGTGGTCTGGGTGTGCAAAGCCGCCCGGTAGGCGTCAGCGGTGCGGAGGATGGCGTGGTCGGCGGCGATGTAGATGGGTGACCGCTCGCCGAGGAGGTCCAACAGCCGGGGACGGTCCAGTTCGGACTCGACCAACCGGCGCTCCGCGTCGTGCGCATCCTCGGCCGGCCTCCTCTGGCCGGGAATGGCTGGCGGCGGGGACCATCTGAAAAGAAGCAGGTGCGACGGGCCGGACATCTCGTCCCGATCCCTCTCCCACGCTTCCAGAAAGGCCAGGACCGCCCGGAGGTTGCCAAGGACCGCCACTGGTACCTCGACCAGCGGCTGGGCGGCGCTCGGGCGGGTCGCGGTCAGCCGGGCCCACAAAACGATGGTACGAATCATCGGGAAAGCCACAAAGACGATGACGGATGCCAACGCGATGACGATGACCAGTCCCGCCCACGGCCCGCCGAAGTCGGTCGCCAGTCGCCAGTCCAGGATCTGCGGGATGTTGGGACCGGGAAACGAGCCGACCAGGTGCCAGGTGACCGCGGCGAGCGACTCGGACGCGCTAGTCCAGCCGGCATCGGTCGCGCCGGCCCGGACATCAACGGCGCCAACGGCACGCAGCACGGTCAGCACCGCCGCCGCAGCGATGACGACGTGCACACCGACCAGCGCATAGCCGCGTAAGTCCTCCCGCAGCCCGCTCGAGGGTGACGCCCAGTCGCTGGTGCCCAAGACCGCGGGGCGCCGCACTACCCTCCACATCAGGTAGACAAAAAAGGCCGCAGACAGTCCCCAGCACGCGGTGATGATCGCCCGACCGACGGGGAAGTCCCAAGGCGTCCACGTCACGTGTTCAGTGAGCCATCGCGTGGCCGGTGCATCGCTTCCTACGAACCCGAGCAGGAACGCCACGGCCACCAAGTCGTTCGGCAGTTCCTCCTCGTCCCATAGAAACACCAGCAACAGCACCGCCACCACGAACCACACGAGCAGCGTGATTCCGATCTTGCTCCACAGTCCCCGCCCGCCGGCCCCGGGAAGCACTGGGTTGTCGAACCACACCAAGGCGACCGCCGCCGCCAGCGTGAGCACCGCCGGCAGTTCGCGGACCCGCTGAAAGGCCCAGATGCCAAAGGCAGCAGCGACCATCGTGGCAATGACGGTCCCGGCGAGCGCGAGGCTGGCCCACGAGAACCACCGCATCGCCACATCCGCTCCCGGCGCTATCACGCTCCACACTGTGCCCGCGCCCGTAGCCAGCAAGAGCAGCCAGACCGGGATCTCGACGAATCGGAAGATGCGGCGGCCACCGATCTTGCTCGCCACCGCGGCCGAATATCGTCGTTCGTTGCTTCGGCTTTCGACGAGCGCGTACACAGCGACCGCGACGCGCACCAAGGGCGGAATCACGACCAGCTTGAAGCCGAGCACGAGCAGCCCCCCGTCGATGCCGGGGAGTACAGGCGGCTCGGTCCACTCCAGCCGGCCCGCAATGTCAAGCAGCGGAACGGAATCGACAAGGTGCCACATGTACAGCCGCTCGATCGCCCACAGGCCGGCATCCCCGCCGGCCATCGCCGCCGTAATGGCGGCGAACGCCTCGACGCTCACCATGACGGCCGCCGCGGAGGTGAGGAACGCCACCAGCAACGAGCGCCGGTGAGCCGGATCGACCAGCGAGATGACGACGTTGCGGACGACGACTATCAGCAGTACCGATGCCAGCAGCACCGCCACGGATGCCGCGACCCAGCGCGCCACCGGACCGCCGCCGACCGCCGCCGTCAGCACCAGCCGCAGCAACGCGACGACGCCGACGGTGGCCACCATCGCCAAGGCGAACAAGCGCAACCACGTACGCAGTGACTCGTCGGCCGCGGCGTCGAGCCGGACCTCGGCGCGATCGCGCCAAGCATCGAAGGTGTTGAAGGCCAAGTCCAGCATCGCCTGGACCCGCCGCAAGGCCGATTTCACAACCGCATCCTCTCATCGACACAGAATGCGATGGCTGCACCGCCGCGAGTAAATTGGCTACGGCCTGCCCTTGCCAAGACGCTCGACTTCAACCAACCAATCGGACTCATCCTCAGCGGCGTCATGGGCCACGTGCCCGACTACGAGACAGCCCGATCGGTCACGCGTCAGCTGCTGGCACCGCTGCCATCCGGCAGCTACCTCTCGCTCAACGACGGCGCCAGCCTGATCAGCGCCCCGAGATGCAGCAGGCGCAGGACGACTACAACGACACCGGAGCGACGCCCTACACACTGCGCTCGCCCGACCAGATCGCCGGATTCTTCGAGGGCTTGAAACTGGTGGAGCCGGGCGTCGTACCGTGCCCGCGGTGGCGGCCCGACGACAAGTCGACACGCCCGCCGACATCGACGCCTTCGGGGGTGTGGGACGCAAGCCCTAGCTTGATCTTCAGCGGCTACGGCGGATAAGGGCCGTGACAGCGGCGAGCAGCCGCTAGTGGCGCACCTCGTGCTGTCACCGGCCGGGCCCGTCCGGGGCCCGTCGCTGGTCAGCCGCCGGTCAGTCGTGGGTGGTGGCCACCGGTCGTCCGCCGATGCACCGCAGTTTCAGCTCGTATTCCCCGTCGGGGCCAACGAATTTGACCTCGACGTGATCGTCCGGCCCCCGGTCGACATCCTTTACCCGGTACCCCTGAGCGGGCGCCCAGGTAACCAGGCGGGCGCCGGTCGGCCCGCACTCCGCGACGGCCGTGCCGCCCGGGGTGGCGAAACCCTGCCGCGCCCCGGCCAGGCTGCCGGTCGGGCTCGCGGTGGAATGTCCGGTCGGCTGCAGGGATGCCGGTTCCGGTGACGCGAGGGCGCGTTCGACCTCCTGCTGGCCGAGTACGCCACCCGGGGTGCTGGTGATGCCCTCTCCTACCAGCCGGATCGCGCCAATGCCTACGAGTGTGGCGGCGACTGTGGTGGCCAACCACCCGACGGCGGCGAGGAACGAATGACGGCGCATGCACCGAGTCTCCCCGACGGAAGGTTGAGCCGGGCACCGGGGAACGCTAAGAGCGGGTTAACGAGAACTAGCCCGCGCAATCCCAGCGGCTACCCTGCATCCTGTGTCCCGGCTGCTGCTCATCGAGGACGACCTGGCGATCCGTACCCCGCTGATCCGGGCCCTGCGCGAGCGCGGCCACGCGGTGGCCGCCGCCTCGACCGCGATGACCGGGCTGCGCGACGCGCTCGACGACCGACCCGACCTCGTCGTGCTCGACCTGGGGCTGCCCGACCTCGACGGCCGGGAGCTGCTGCGGATGCTGCGCGCGGTCAGCCAGGTGCCGGTGATCGTCGCCACCGCACGCGACGACGAGGCCGAGATCGTCCGGCTGCTCGACGCCGGGGCCGACGACTACCTGGTGAAACCGTTCACGGCGGCACAGCTCGACGCCCGGGTCCGGGCCGTGCTGCGCCGGACGGCCGGCGACACCGCGACCGGCGATCCGACTCTCGTGGTCGGCGGGCTGCGCATCGACCCGCGGTCACGGCAGGTCAGCCTGGACGGGGCACCGGTCGAGCTGACCCCACGCGAGTTCGATCTGCTGCACCACCTCGCCGCACGGCCCGGGCAGGTGGTCACCAAGCGGGAGCTGCTCACCGAGGTGTGGCGGATCCCGTACGGCGGCGCCGACAAGACCGTCGACGTGCACCTGTCCTGGCTGCGGCGCAAGCTGGGCGAAAGCGCCCAGGAACCGCGCTACCTGCACACCGTCCGAGGCGTCGGGGTGCGGCTGGACGCTCCGGAGGCCGCCCGGTGAGGGGCCGGCTGGCGCTGCTCGCCGCCGCCGTCAGCGTGCTCATCCTGACCGCCTTCCTGGTGCCGCTGGCGCTGCTGCTACGCACCGTCGCCGCCGACCGGGCGACCGTGCGCGCCACCGCCGACGCGCAGAGCCTGGTACCGGTGGTCGGCACCGCCGACCCGGACACCATCCGGCTGGCCGTCGAGCAACTCACCACGGAGAAGGGCCGACCGGTCAACGTGTTCCTACCCGACGGCACCGTGCTCGGCGCGCCGATGCCACGTACGCCCGCGGTGGCCCTCGCCGTGCGAGGCCACAGCCTGACGGCCGAGTCGGACGACGGCCGGGAGGTGGTCATCGCGGTCCAGGGCCGCCCGGACGGAACGGCGGTCATCCGCACCGTGGTCCCCCGCTCGGAACTCACCGCCGGGGTGGCCCGGGCCTGGCTGGTGCTGGCCCTGCTCGGGGTGCTGCTGGTGCTGGTCGGGTTGGTCGTCGCCGACCGGCTGGCCCGCACCCTGGTCCGGCCGATCACCGAGCTCTCCGCGATCTCCCACCGGCTCGCCAACGCCGAACTCGACGTCCGGGTCACCCCGGCCGGGCCCGCCGAGCTGCGGGAGGTCGCCGGCGCGCTCAACCACCTGGCCGGACGGATCCAGGTGCTCCTGCGCGAGGAGCGGGAGCAGGTGGCCGACCTGTCGCACCGGCTGCGTACGCCGCTGACCGTGCTGCGGTTGGAGGCCGAATCGCTGCGCGACCCGGACGACGCCGCCCGGCTGACCACCGCGGCGGACAGCCTGGAACGCGCGGTCACCGGCCTGATCCGGCAGGCCCGGTGGCGCAGCTCGACATCGGACGGCCGGGCCGGCTGCGACGCGGCGGCGGTGGTCGGCGAGCGGGTGGCGTTCTGGTCGGTGCTCGCCGAGGACACCGGCCGCGAGGTCACCCTCGACCTCGCGCCCGGCCCACTGCCGGTAGGGGTGACCGACGACGAGCTGGCCGCGGCCGTGGACGCGCTGCTGGGCAACGTCTTCGCACACACGCCCGACGGAACGCCGTTCACCGTACGGCTCGCCCCCGACGCGGGACAGGTCACGCTGACCGTCGCCGACTCCGGTCCAGGGCTGCCGTCCGGCACGGTCCGGCGGGGCGCCAGCCACGCGGGGTCGACCGGGCTGGGCCTGGACATCGCCGACCGGGCCGCCCAGGCCGGCGGCGGCCGGCTGGAGCTGCGCAGCGGGCCGGACGGTGGCGCGGTCGTACTTCTCCGGCTCGGCCCACCGGCAGCCTCGACCCGGGCTTAGGCTCCGGGTAGCGCGCCGCTATCCGCTCAGGGCCGATCCTCGATGACAGGACCGAGTGCCTGCTGATCCGGTACCGGTACTCCAACCATTCCTGAGCCCCAGGCCGGCACATCCGGCGAGCCTGCTACGGGTGGAGGCGCTGCGCGGCAGATCTGACGCATTCGCATCTATGGGCGCGACGTGAGCCTCGGCGCGGGTGTCGAACACCGGAGAGGCGGCCGGGTAGAACGAACAGCACCGAGGCATGTGACCTTTGCTCTTATTCGGTGTTACGTTCGTAACCGCAGCAGCTGGGGGTGGGTGTGGAGCGGTTCGTGATGGTCGCAGCGTCGACCGCGGGCGGGTCGGCAAGCCTGCGGATGCAGGTGTGGCGGAAGCTGCGCTCATTGGGGGCGGTGTACGTGCAGCAGTCGGTGTGTCTGCTGCCAGCCCGGGACCAAGTGCTCAGGGAGTTGCGCCGGCTGGTGGCCCGGGTTCGCGCCGAGGGCGGGACCGCGCGGATGCTGACCGTGGACTTGCCCGAGCAGGCCGAGTACGACGACCTCGTCGCGGAGTTCAACGCGGCCCGTGATGTCGAGTACGCCGAGGTGGTGGAGCGTACGCCGGCGTTCCTGGCCGAGATCGAGATGGAGACCAAGCGGGGCCGGGCCACCTACGCCGAGGTGGAGGAGTCCGAGGCGGACCTGGACCGGTTCAAGACCTGGCTGGGGAAGATCACCGCCAGGGACTACTTCGGCGCCCCAGGCGGTGAGCCGGCCCGCGCCGCCGTCGCCGAGTGCGAGCAGGCCCTCGCCGCGTTCGAGCAGGCAGCGCTGTCCGCCGAGGCCCTACCCACCGGGGAGGCCGCTTCGGCGCAGGCCGCCGGGGCGGGCCGATTGCGATTGGTGGCCGGGAACCCGCCTGGCACCGGCGTGACAGCGGGGCGAGCTCGCAAGCCCCGCGGCGACCGCCAGGGAGGCCCAGCATGAGCGTGCTGGCCGCCCTGCCGTCGGTTGCCGCACGGGGCCGCCCGCTGGCGGGTGTGTCCCTCGGCGAGGTGATCGCCGCGATCGTGCTGGTGGTCGTGGCCGTGAACGTGGCGATTGTTGCCCTGCGCGGCTGGGTGTGGTGGCGGGACGAGCGCACCGCCCGCCGGCCTCTGAACGACGTCAACAGTGCCCGGGGAAGACGTGAGAGGGACTGGTCATGACCACGACATCCCAGGCCGCCACGGGCGAGCAGACCCCTTGGCATGCCCTGGACACCACCATAGCGTTGTCACGCCTGGACGCCACCGTGGAAGGGCTGCCCGAGCTGGAGCGGGCGGCGCGCCGGACGCGATACGGGGCCAACGCCGTGCGCACCCGCAAGCCCAAGCGGTGGCCGGCCGAGCTCGGCGAGTCGTTCACCGAACCTTTGCAGCTGCTCCTGATCGCGGTGGCGGCCCTGTCGGCGGTGTTCGGCGAACTGTCCGACGCGCTGGTGATCGCGGCGGTGATCACCACCGTGGCGGTGCTGGAAACGGCGACCGAGATGCGCGCCGCCAAGGCCATCGACGCCCTGCGACAGATGACCGCACCCACCGCCCGGCTGACCACCCCCAGCGGCCGGGTCCAGGTTCCGGCGGCTGAGCTGGTGCCCGGCGATGTGTTCACGATCGAGGCGGGAGACGTCGTGCCCGCCGACGCCCGGGTGCTGTCCGCCGCCGGGTTGAAGACCGACGAGTCCACCCTGACCGGCGAGGCCCAACCCGCCGGCAAATCCGATACGCCGGTCGCCGAGGCGGCGGACCTGGCCGAACGCTCCAGCGTGATCTACGCGGGCAGCCCGGTGGTTGCCGGGGAAGCCACCGCGGTCGTGGTCGCCATCGGCGCCGACAGCGAGTTGGGACGCATCGGCGGACTGGTCACCGACGCCAAGGAGCCACCCACCGGCCTGCAGAAAGCCCTCTCCCAACTGGCCCGCGCCGTGCTCGTCCTCGCCGTCGCGGCCAGCGTCCTGGTCCCCCTGGTAGGCGTGCTGGCCGGGCAGCCGTGGCGGGACATGCTCCTGTCCGGGTTGACCGTCGCGTTCGCCACCGTCCCCGAAGAACTACCCATCCTCGTCGTCGTTCTCCTCGCCGTCGGTGGCCGGCAGCTCGCCCGCCGGGGGGCGCTGCTGCGCCGGCTCAAAGCAGGGGAAACCCTCGGCGCGGTCACCACCGTGGTGACCGACAAGACCGGCACCCTGACCGAGAACCAGCTCACCCTGGCCGGCATCGACGGCGACCCCAATCAGGTCCTCGCCGTAGCGGTAGCCACCCAACCACCAGCCGGGCACGGCCGTGAACCCATGGAAGCACAGCTCGCCGCCGCAGCCGTCGACGCCGGCGTCGCCCCACCGGTCGGCGAGGTCGCGGCGTTCCCGTTCGATCCGGTCCGCAAGCTGGTCGCCCGCGCCCACCAGCAGCCCGACCACACCGATCAGGTCACGGTGTCGGTGGCCGGCGCGCCTGAGCAGCTTCTCCCCCGCTGCGACCTGCCGCCCGAGCAGCGGGCCGCCGTCCAGACGCGGGTGGATGATCTTGCCCAGCAAGGCGTACGGATCATCGCATTCGCCCATAGGCAGACCACCGGGATTCCGGCCGACCAGGACAACGCCGCGATCGGGCTCACCTATGTGGGGCTGGCCTGGTTCGCCGACCCGCTGCGCGACGGGGTGCCACAGGCCGCCGCCGACCTGACCGCCGCCGGGGTGAAGACGATCGTAGTCACCGGTGACCACCCGGCCACCGCCGCCGCGATCGCCGCCCAGGCTGGGCTCCCAACCGGGCACTTGATCGCCAGCGGCGACGCCCTCGACCGGCTCTCCGACGCCGGTCTGGACGCGCACCTCGCGCACGGCACGGTTATCGCCCGCGCTACCCCGGCCGGCAAACACCGCATCGTCACCGCACTGCAGCGGCGCGGGGAGGTCGTCGCCGTGACCGGAGACGGCGCCAACGACGCCCCCGCCCTCACCGCCGCCGATGTCGGCATCGCCATGGGCGCCCGCGGCGCCGACCTGGCCCGCGCCGCCGCCGACCTCGTCCTCACCGATGACGCCTACCCCACCGTGGTGACCGCGATCGGCAAAGGCCGCAACATCTCCGCCCAACTACGCCGCGCGGTCGCCTTCTACCTCGGCGCCAAACTCGCTCTCGTAATCGTGCTGCTGGCCGCGCTAGCCGGAGGACGGCCGATCCCGTTCGCGCCGGTCCACATCGTCCTGCTGGAGATCTTCATGGACCTCGGCGCGTCGGTGGCGTTCGTCGCCGAACCCGCCGCCCCCGATGCGATGCGCCGACAACCCCGGCCAACTGGGGCCCGGTTCCTCGACCAGCCCGCGCTGTACGCAATCCTCGCCGTCGCTGCGACTCTCACCGCAGCCACTCTCCCCTGCTACCTGCTGCTCACCCACGCCGGAACCGAAGCCGCCCGCTCCGGTGCCGTACTCGGCTGGCTGGCCGGACACGCCCTGATCGCCTGGATGCTGCGCACCCAACCATGGCTGTCCTGGCGGGTCAACCCGGCCTTCCCCGCCTGGGCCGCCGCAGCGATCACCGCCGGGCTGTTCCTGAGCCTCACCGCTGCGGGCCGCCCGGTCCACCTCACCCCGCTGGCCAGCACCCAGGTTGCCACCGTCGCCGTGGTGGTCGCCCTCGCGATCACCGCCACGTACCTGCTGCAACGGCTGCTGAGATTGTCCCGACGCCTTTGACATCCTCCCCCGCCTGAAGCTGAAGGCGGGAGATTCCCGCTTCCAGCGGCCAAGCGGGTCGGACTTGTCATCTGGCGGTCAGGTTGTCAGCAGCGGATGGGAGACAGCGCGAAGTCCTCCACCGCCGCGCGGCGCGGGTTTTCGGCCTTCTTCGTCCAGGTGTTGGTCGCCGGGTCGTACGACCAGGTGGTGCCCTCGGGCCCGGCCGGGGTTACCCAGCCGCCGGTCACGATGATCTTCCGGTCCACGACGCCCACCGCCATGGCGTGACGCGCGCCGGGCAGATCGGCGATCGGCGTCCAGTTCTGCGCGAACGGGTCGTAGACCCAGCTCTTCGCGCTGGAGGCCCGTTCGTCGCTGCCGCCGATCGAGTAGACCTTGCCACCGAGGTTGACCACCCGGTGTCCATCACCTTCACCGGGTACCTGGCGATGTCCATCCAGGGCGCCGCGTGCGGGCCGACCGCGGCGGGGGCTGCCGTGTCCTCCTTGCCGGACGCCTGCGCGGCGATGGACCCATCCTTTTCGGTGGACCTCGTGCCGTGCCCGTGCGTCCATGCCCGCCGCGTCGTCGTGAACCAGGCGACCCCGGCACACGCCAGGCGCTCGCGCACCCGCGCCCACTCCGGCAGACCCGCGCCCTCCTCGCCGTACCGCGCGTCGTGCTCCGCCACCGAATCCGTCACTGGATCAGCCATGCCGACCGACCCGAGTGATGAGTTGTCGCGCCCGCACCCGTCACACCTACGACGGGACACGACGAGGCGGAAGGATGACGTGATGAGTGCGGACACACGGCTGGAGGAGCTGGGCGTGAGCGGTCTGGGCGGGAACGGGCTGGGCGGGAACGGGCTGGGCGAGGTCGACGAGCCGGCATTCTCGGGGCTGGCGCAGCGGCACCGGCGGGAGCTGCACGTGCACTGCTACCGGATGCTCGGGTCGTTCGAGGACGCCGAGGACACCGTGCAGGAGACGTTCCTCCGTGCCTGGCGGCGGCGGGAGACCTTCGAGGGGCGGTCGACGTTCCGGGCCTGGCTGTACCGGATCGCCACCAACGCCTGCCTCGACCTGCTCGCCAAGTGCCGCCCGAAGCCCGCGACCGGCGGCGAGGTGCTGTGGCTGCAGCCCTACCCGGACCGGCTGCTCGACGAACTGCCCGCAGGCGACGCGGACGAGCCGGAGACCGTCGCCGTCGCGCGGGAGACAATCGAGCTGGCGTACCTGGTCGCAGTCCAGCACCTCGCGCCGCGCCCGCGGGCCGTGCTGATCCTGCGGGACGTGCTCGGCTGGCCGGCGAAGGACGTCGCGGAGCTCCTCGGAGACTCCGTCAACTCCGTGAACAGCGCGCTGCAGCGGGCCCGCGCCGGCATGCGGGAGCACCTGCCCGCCGAGCGGCAGGACTGGACCGGCGGCGAGGAGGACGCCGGGACGCGCGAGCTGGTGCGCCGCTATACCGACGCCAGCGTGGCCACGGACATCGACGGGCTCGCCGCACTGCTGCGGGACGACGTCCGGTGCTCGATGCCGCCCACGCCCGGCCTGTACGTCGGCCGCGACACGGTGGTGAACAGTTGGGTCGAGGACGGCTTCGAGGGCATGACGGGTCTGCGCGCCGTCCCCACCTCCGTGAACCGGCAGCCCGCCGTCGCCTTCTACCACTGGCGAAAGCGGGAGGGCGCGTACCTGCCGCTGACGATCGACGTCCTGCGCGTCACCGGCGGGGCGATCACCGAGATCGTCACGTTCCACGACGACCAGTTCCCGCGGCTCGGGCTGCCGGAGCGCCTGCCGGCGGACGGCACGGAGTAGTGCCGGTGTGGACGCTCGCGCTGCCCGGTGGCGCGCGTGTCGCCGTGGTCGCGGCGGAGTGGTGCGACGCGTTCGGCGTCGTCACCCGCGGGCGGGTGCAGCTGGAGCTGCGCGACGGCGAGCCGGGGCCGGTCCTCGGACGCGACGCCGGGTTCTGGCTCCGCGGCACCGGCGTCCGCGCCCTGCGGAACCCCGGCCGTCGCACGGCGAGGGTGCGCATCATCACCCCGAGGGCCAGGACCGTCACATGCCAGTCAACACACCCCGTACGCCAGTTACCGAATGATGGAGAAACGACATGAACAGCATGAATGACACCGGGGTCGCAGGCCCGGCATCGGGCCAGACCAGCCACACCCACCGACTCCGCGGGCTCGCCGGCACCGGCTTCATTGCCACGCTCGCAGCGATGGTGGCCACCACCCTCGCCGCTGCGCTTGCCCAGGTCGTTGGCGTCGACTTCGAGGTCCCCGATGGTGGCGAGACGATCCCGTTGTCCGGGTTCGCCGTGGTGACCGGCTTCTTCTCGGTCGTGGGCATCGTCATTGCCGTCGCTCTTCTTCGTTGGAGCGCTCGCCCCGCCGAGCGATTCGTGTGGACGGCAGTGACGCTGACCGCGATCTCGTTGGTCCCGTCCCTCCTCTCCGGGGCAAACACCGCCACCACCACCGCCCTCCTCGGGCTACACCTTGTCGCTGCGGCGGTGATGATCCCCACCCTGGCACGGAGCCTCCGCACCCGGACCGATTGACGATCCCGCAACGGGACAACGCGCGGCGTAAGGGGAGCCCGGCCCACCTCACCGTCGGTGTCGCACTCCCTTGGGGTGACTGGCCGGTGCCGCCCCGGCTACCTCCCGGGCCACAACCGGACGCTCTACCACTGAGCTACAGCCACACTCGCGGCCCGTGTCGTCGACGCCTGAGAACTGGTCGCCTGGCGGCGCGCGGGTTCTACAGCGCGTCTCATAAGTCTGTTGGGTCATGAGACACCGCCCTTCTCGGGCGTCCCTGCCGTCACGGATATTCGTGGCGGCAGGGTTCCTCCGTCACCAGGGCTGGTTTCACCGGCGCGTGGGCGCCGGCCAGAGCCGTCCCCTCGGGAGGCGTTGGTGACCGGGCCTCGTACTTCGGGTCCCGGGTCTGAGCATGTTGCTCGGCCCAGACAGCGAGGTTGACCGCCGCGTTGACGTCCCGGTCCGCCGTATGCCCACACTCGCCGCAGCGGAAGACGCGTACGGACAGGGATAGTGCCGGGCCGATGGTGGCGCAGGCACTGCACATCCTGGTCGACGGGTACCAGCGGGGTGCCGGGATGGTCTGCCCGCCCCGCCAGCGTTGCTGGTAGCCGATGATGCGAGCCAGATCCGCCCAACCCGCGTCGGAGATGGCGGCGGCCAGACGCCGGTTACGCAGCATGCCGGCGGTGTGCAGGTCTTCCAGAACCAGCCGGTCGTGAGTCTTGACCAGCCGATTGGCGACCTCGTGCAGAAAATATCGACGTACGTTCGCGACACGCAGGTGGGCACGGCCCAGCCGGGCGACAGCCTCAGCCCGGTTACGCGAGCCTCGCTGTTTACGACTGACCTGGCGGGACAGACGCCGCAGTCGGGGCAGGGCGGTCCGCAGCGGGCGCGGCGCATCATCGACACGCAACACCTGCCGGCCGGTGGTGTCGGCAGCCACGACAAGAGCGGCAAGACCTCGATCGACACCCACCCAACCACCACCACCGTCGGGGCGGGGCGGGTGCCGGCGCGCGGGATGCAGATCCGCCGCCTCCACCGTCACAGTGATGGTCCACCGGCCGGCCCGGGCAGAGACGGTGGCATACCGGACACAGGCACGGCCGGTGCGGATCATCCGCCGCAGGCGACGGGTCTCCTCCCGCACCCTCAGAACCCCGATCCTCGGCAGACACACACTGCGCGGCCCCGCCGTCGGATCCCCCACCCGGATGCTCGCCCGACCCGCCTTGATGGTGCAGCGGATCCGAAACGACGGCCGGGTGCGGGTCTTGCGTTTGAATGTCGGGAACCCCACCCGGCGGCCCGGCCGGTTCCCCCGCCGCGAGTCGGCCCAGGCGGTCAGGGCGCGGCCCAGGTCGACAGTGGCTTCCTCACACACCTGCTGACACACCTGCGCCCGCCACGACAACCCCGACGCCACAATCTCGACCGAGCCGGCCGAGTCGACCACGAAACGGCGACCCGCCCGCGCCGAGGTTTTCCACGAGTTGAACGCGTTGATCAGGTCAAAACCCGACCACGGCACCACCACCGACCCACCCCGACGCTTCGCATCCAGGGCTTCCTTCACCAGAGCCAGGCACTGGTTGAACGCGAACCGGGACGCCCCCGCATGACGGCCCAACACCACCACCTGCGACGGCGACGCGTCGACTGTGAACCGAAACGCGGTAAACCTCCCCACAGCCCCACAGCATGCCCGCCACCTACGACACTTTTGAAACACGGCGTAGGGCGGATTCAACCGGTCGTCGCAACACGAGGTTGTTGGAGCGATCGTAGGTGCTTGTCGAACCCGGTCCGAAACGGCAGCAGCGGCGCGAGGACTGGCGAAGCCGCGTTCGCCTTGCCAGCGCAGCCCGCGCAGCAGCCGGTTTTAGGCGCGGTTTTTCGGGTGCGAGCCGCCTGCCGTCAGCAGGCTGCTTGACCGGGTCTTGATGCCGTGGCCTGCGCTTTCGTAGCCGGAGTCGGCCAGAGCGGGCAGGTCCAGCTCGGCGGCGGACCAGTTCAGCGCGGCGGTCACCCTAAGTTCACGGGCACAGCTGGTGTCGTGCAGGTGCCCGGGCATCGCCGCCGATGTCCAGATCGGCAGTCCGTCCGGGCGGATGATCGCTTGGGATGTTCGCGCCGAAGTCTCGGTGCTTTCCGGAGTACCAGGCGTCGATGGTTTCACCCTTGACTGCCGACTTCCTCCGCTGCCAAGCCGAGGCCCTGCTTGCCTGCGACTGCTTCGAGACCATCACCCTGAAAACCCTGCGCAGCTGTTTCGGTCGCTACGCGCAAGGCAAGCTGGAGCACGTACTCGGGTCGGTCGAGGCATTGTACGACGCGGTATCGACATGACGACGGGGCCGACCGGTGCGCCGTGTCGCTGCGGAAGGGGCCGGGTTCCCCACTGCTGGGGACCCGGCCCTTTCCTCTGGATCGGGACGAAGCCCGACTGTGGCGCGTATGGACTTTTACGACGTCTTGCTTGCCAGCAGGTTTTGCATCCAGTTGATCTGCGCCTGCTGCGTTACGTACATGTCGTTCGCCCACCCTCTGAGGGTCTCGTCGCTGCCGTGGACGAGGACGTCTGCGAGCATGTCGAGCGCGCCTTGGTGGTGCCGGATCATCAGGCGGAGGTACATCACCTCGAAGGCAGCGCCGTTCGCCGCGCTGAGGGCGGCCATCTGCTCCGGGGTGGCCATCCCCATCATTTCGAGCATCATCGGGTCCTGCAGGTGTTCCTGGTAGGCCTTCTCGGCATCCGTGACCTCGAGGCCATTCCAGGACTGCCAGCTCTGCATCGTGGTGATCTCGAGGCCCTGCTCGACATCGATCTGGCTCGCGATCGAACGCACGGCCTGGTCGTTGGTCCTGGTGGGCGCCATCTGACTCATCAGGAGCGCCTGGTAGTGGTGCGGGATCATCATGCTGACAAAGTCCGCATCAGCAGGATTCACCGGGGGCGGCGTCGGCGTCGGCTTGGGCGTTGCCGTCGGCGTCGGCGTCGGCTTTGGCGGCTTTGGCGGCTTTCCGCTATTGGCTGTCAGCGGCGGCGCGGCCGACCCGGTCGTCACCAGTGCGGTCGTCGCGACGAGCGAACACGCGGCTACCAGTACCGCACTTATGGCTAGACGAAATCTCATTGCGCCCCGTCCTTTCTGTCTCGCCACCCCGCGAGACGGGATGAGCGTGGATGATGGACTTGAGAGCATCGGCGTGAGGGCCCCGGCAGGCACGCCGCCGGGGCCCCGTTTACGCGTACTTCTGTCAGCCGCGGTTGCCGGTGTCCTTGTAGTTGTCCTGGGTCTGCGGGTTCAGGTAGGGCAACTTGTTGAAGTTGGCGCTGCTCACACCCTCAAGGCCCGTGATCTTGAGAACGTCCAGGCCCTTTTGGATGTCGCTGGAGTAGATGTACCCGTTGTACCAGTACGCCGACCAGCTGCCGCCAAGCGGGCTGAGGGACGTCTTACTCAGGGGACCGCGCTCGAAGAAGGCGATCTCCCGCGGGTCCTTCGACCGATCGGTGAAATCGTACACCGATACGCCGCCCTGGTACCAGGCCTGAACGTAGACGTCGCGCCCCTTGACCGGGAGCAGCATGCCGTTGTGAGCGACGCAGTTCTCAGTGGACTGCTGCATGCGCGGGATCTTGAAGTAGCTGCGGAACACCAACTGGCGGTTGTCGCCCTCGCCGACGATGTCGTAGATCGCGTCGGCTCCCCGGCGCGGTCCGATCGCCTCGTTGCACACGGCCGCGCCGCCGCCGCCGAGCTCGTCGGTGAAGATGACGCCCTTTCCGCCGTTGACCAACGTCGCCGAGTGCCAGAAGGCGAAGTTGGGATCGCGGACACCAGTGATCTTGCGCGGGTTCACGGGATCCGAGATGTCAAGCAGGACGCCGTCGCCCATGCAGGCACCGGCGGCGAGCTTCCCAGCCGGGAAGACCGT
Source organism: Micromonospora sp. SL1-18 (assembly GCF_047921505.1). NCBI lineage: Bacteria > Bacillati > Actinomycetota > Actinomycetes > Micromonosporales > Micromonosporaceae > Micromonospora > Micromonospora sp. SL1-18. The sequence goes on from NZ_JBLROA010000049.1 coordinate 26,265, forward strand.
GATGTCGTGGCAGCCGGAGGTGTTGCCCGCACCGGTCTCCTCGGGGAACAGCACCGGCTGGGCGACGACGGACGCGGTCGTCGGATTGCCCAGCGGGACCTCGACGATGGAGATCGAGTCATGCGGCGGCTGGCAGTGGGGGAACGCGACGTTCGGGCCGTAGGAGGAGACGTAGAGGTAGACCCTGTCGGCGCCCCCCGGCACCAGCGTGTGGGTGTGGGATCCGCAGTCGGTCCGCACCGACTTGACGTACACCGGGTTTGCCTTGTCGGTGATGTCGAAGATGCGGATGCCTTCCCAGGCGGTCGGCACGGACGCATTACTCGCACTGCTCGTGCAGGTGTCGTCCGACCGCGGCGAGTCCACCGACATGAACAGGAGCTTGCCGTCGGCGCTCACCGACACGTCGCCCTGCGACCCGTTGCAGTCGATCTGGGTGACGGTCTGAGGCCGCTTCGGGTGCGTGATGTCATAGATCGTGATCCCGCCATAGCTGCCCTGGAACAGGTAGTTGCCCCAGAACGCCATGTCGCTGTGGTAAACGCTTTGGCCCGCGAGCGGGCCCTGCTTCGGGACGTTCGCCACATGCTCGATGTTCTTGCTGTGCGAGATCTCGTCCACCTCAAGCTGGTCGCTCGCCGCGACCGCTGGGCCGACTAGTGCAAGCGGGATGGCGAGCATGACGCTGCTGAGGACTGCTGTGCGCAGTCTCCAGCGCGATCCGCGCGCCGGACCAGGGGTTTGCATGAAAGGCATCCTCCTCGTGTCAGGACGTCGGCACCGTCCTCGTAGGACTGCGAGACTCGGGACTGCGATGCCCCGGGTCCGTACGGTCGTGGCATGGCCATGGAACCGCTGCTCGTACTGGTTGAGTTGGTTGCAACAGGCTGCGTACTGGTTGCCAACGCCACACTAGTAGTACTGCAATTGCACCTTAGGGTACCTGACCATGGTCGTCAACAGCCGTCGATGAACTTGACCATGTGTGGCGGCCGGGTCATCCCTTCGACCACCCGTGGCTTCTTGAGACCTTGTCCGCCCTCTACAAGTTACGGCCGCATCGACCGGAGCCGCGAAGGCGATGCCGGACGTTGGGTGCTCGCCCATCGCGAATCCAGTCCCGACCGCCGACCCTAGTACGGCTCGTGGTTCAACGTCTACCTCTGCTCCGCCACCGTGACCGGCGTGCGGGTCGACCAGAAGCTCACCCCAGCGCGGAGCGGCATCCCGGTCACCGAGTCGAGCTGCAGGCCATGAGGCGCCCGCCCAATCCTTATCGGCGCCGTCGGGCTTGTCGTGCTTCGCGCTACTGGCGTTCTCTTCCCCGCGCCTGCCCGGCATCGCCGGCACCGGATACAGCGCCAACTTCAGCGACGAGAACAACACCTGCCCGCTGCAGTACTCCCGGATGGTGTCCCTGCACGCCGTGGATACCTCGAAGCCGAACACGCCGCCCGAAGTCGGGTACGCGGTGACCGCGCCGGAGGGCAACGCCCGCAGCTACCCGGTCTTCATGAACGGGCTTATACCTATACTGGACCGACAACAGCACTTGCCTGCGCGTGGCCAAGTACGTCGGCCCCGGGCAAACGCGCTGCCGGGGCCGCACTCCGGCGTCCACGAGGGCAACTCCACGAGTCCACACCACTGAGGTAACGGGGCAGGAGCGGAAGGAGCGGCACCTTCTTATCCGGGAAGCGATAAGACGGTTTTCCTCCTTCCAGAGGGGAGGCACCCGATGGGTGCTGGTCGTCGCACCGACTCCTGCCGGGTCGCCGCGGTCGCGCTGCTGCTCGGCCTCGCCACACTGATCGGCTTGCAGACCTGGGCTGCCGGACCGGCGCAGGCCCACGCCGAGCTGATCGGCACCACTCCCCCGAACGGCGCGCATCTCGACGCGGCGCCGGCACAGGTCACGCTGCGCTTCAGCGAGGCCGTCACGCCCGTACGGGGCGGCATGAGAGTGCTCGGCCCGGACGGCGGCACGCTTCGAAGTGGACAGCCACACGCCGATGGCGGAACGGTCACCTTCTCGCTCCCCGGCGGCCTCGGTGACGGCATCTACACGGTCGCCTGGCGGGTCAGCTCCGCAGACTCGCACCCCATCGAGGGCGCCTTCATTTTCAGCGTGGGCGCCGCCGGTCGCAGTCCGGCCATGATGGGCATTCCGGCCCCCCCCGGGCAACCGGGCCTCGGCGTCGCGTTCGGCGTGGTGCGCTGGCTCGGATACGCGGGAGCCGCCGCCCTCGCCGGAGGAGTCGCCTTCCTGGTGCTCTGCTGGCCGGCCGGCTGGGCGGACCGGCGTGCCCGCCGCCTCCTTCATGTGGGCTGGGCCGGATCAGTCGTCGCCGCCGTCGCCGCCTTCCTGGTGCAGGGTCCGTACGCCGCCGGCGTCTCCGCCGCGCACCTGGCCGACCGCGAGTTGCTGTCGGAAACCCTGCACACCACGTACGGCGTGACCGTGCTCGTCCGCATCGGCCTGCTAGTGGTGGCCGGGCCGGCGCTGCTGCGCCCGGCGTCCCGCCGTGCCCGCGCGGCGCTGGCGGTGGCCGTCGCCGGACTGCCGGCGACGTGGCCCGCGGCAGGCCATGCCCACGTCGGCCGTCAGGCGGCCGCCGGCTTCGTCGCCGACGCCCTGCATCTGGCAGCGATGGCCACCTGGCTGGGCGGGTTGGCGACGCTGCTGGTCTGTGTACTGCCGTGGGCACGCCATCGCGGACCCGTGGAGTCCGCGGCGACGGCGTCCCGGTTCTCTCGGGTCGCATTCGGCAGCGTGATCGTGCTGATGGTTACCGGCACCTACCAGGCGTGGCGGATCATTCCCGGCTGGGACGTACTGGCCACTACGGCGTACGGCCGGCTGCTCGACCTGAAAGTGGCCGGGCTGGTGGTCATCCTCGGCTTCGCCGCGGTGTCCCGATCCGTCGTCCGGCGCCGCTATGGAAAGCCGGCCACGCTCGCCATGCCGGCCCGGGCCGCCTCCCTGCTGGGAGCGCGGGTTGCCGGCGACCTGCCCACCGCGTCGGTCGGTGTTCCCACCGACGAATTGCCGGCCGGCCGTGTTCCCGAGGTCGACACCCGACGCCTGCGCCGATCGGTCACAGTCGAATTCGGCCTGGCTTTGGTCGTTCTCGGGCTCACCTCGGCGCTCGTGGCGACCACGCCGGCGACCCCGCCAGCCGCAACCGGAATGGGCGAGATGGCGGGTGGGTCCGTGATGGCCACCGGCGCCTACTCCGCCGTTCTGGACGGTCCGGCCGGCTCCGGCGAACGCGTCTCAGTCACGGTGAGCCCGGGGCACATCGGGTCGAACCAGGTCACCATCGCTGTGCAGGACGGCATGGGAATGGCCAGGGCCGTGCCCGAAGTGACCGCGCGGCTGTCGTTGCCGCAGGCCGGTCTCGGCCCGTTGCCCGTCGACCTGACAAGTCGCGGAGCCGGGGCCTTCGCGGGCACGGTGACGCTCCCTCAGTCCGGCACCTGGCGGCTGGACGTCACCGTGCGTACTTCCGACATCGACGAACACACCCTGAGCACGCAGCTTCCCGTGCACTGAACCGAAGGGAGTCGCAATGTTTTCGGGCATGAGCTGCCGTGGCTGTCGCCGCTGCCTGCACCGGCGCCCTGACCGCCCTCCTCATTTCCTCCCCGCCTGGGCCTATGTGGAGGTCAGCGCGGACCACCCGCAGGCGGGGGGACCAACGTGACGGTGACCTTCGAAGACGAGGCCGATTCGGACAGCGCTGGCATCTCCGCCAAGCGGGTGGTGCTTCCGTCTGGCATGGCCCGGCCGATGTGAGTTGGGGCGGTGATGTCGAGAACTGGTGACTGGCTCCGTCCCCGTGGTGAACAAGACCAAGATGGGTCGCACCCGCACCGAGGAGAACCACAATGGCCAAGTACTTGCTGCTCAAGCACTACCGCGGCGCTCCGGCTCCGGTCAACGACGTGCCGATGGACCAGTGGACGCCGGAGGAGATCTCGGAGCACGCGCGGCACATGCACGACTTCGCGGCCCGGCTCGAGGGGACCGGCGAGTTCGCCGACAGTCAGGCGCTCGCCCCCGAGGGAGCGTCGATTCTGATCGGTATGTCGCACACCATGCCACCCGCCCCGGGTCCTCGACTGATCCGGCCCGCCTGGTCGGTGACCAGGCGGGCCGGACTTGTCATCTAGCGGTCAGGTTGTCAGCACACCTAACCCGTTCCGCCAGACTTCGTTACTCTCACGTCGAGAACAACGTTCGACAGCTCCTGGCCATTCTTTGCATACGTATGGATTCTGATCCTGTACTGGCCAGTACCCGCGCCGCTTGCCACTTCAATCTCGTCCGCCCCGACACCCGCTGGTGGAACCCTCAGTGTTCCACTCGCGGACGAAATTGTTATTCCGTTTGGCACATCGGCTCTCCACGTCACCTCTTGCGGGTTGTGCGTGATGTTCTGGGCGGCGACCGTGACCGTCTTCTTGTCATTCTGACCCATGACGAAGTCGCGGCTAGGTTCGGTGAACGCGACCGTGGATTTCTGGCCCTCAGAGTAGGACGGCGGCGCGGCGTTCGCACCTGTTGCCCAATCCTTGTTCGGGACGGTACCCAGGGTGAAGTCCAGAGTGCCACCGCGCTCGATCAGCGAAGAGGGCAGGTACGCCCTGGGCCAGGCGCTGCCGTCCACCTTCAACTCCTGCACGTACGGCGCATCGGGAGCGGCGCCGCGACCGTTGATCGTGATGGTCGTGCCGTTGCCGCTGCGGACCACGGCGTGCGGGAACATCGGGCTGCCGAGCGCCAGGTCGGCGGTGCCGGGCGTGATCGGATACATGCCGAGCACCGACCACACGTACCAGGAACTCAGCGAACCGCCGTCGTCGTTTCCGGGCGACCCACTGGGCGCGTCGGTGTAGAGCTCGGTCTGGATCCGCCGCACCACTTGCTGAGTCTTCCACGGCGCATGGGCGTAGTTGTACTCCCAAGGATTCTGCCCGCTGGGCTGATTGCCGTGCCAGTTGTAAGCGATGATCGGGCCGACGTTGAGGTTCGTGAACAGGTCGTCCAGGTAGCTGATGAAGTTCTGATCTCCGCCCATTCCGTTGATCAATCCGCGGACATTGAACGGGATCATTGGCGTGTATTGGGCGGAGTTGCCCTCCGTGAAGCCCCTTCGGTTGTCCGGTCTGAATCCAGACTCCCACTGGCCGTCCCCGTTCTCGTTCTTGCCCTGGATATATCCAGTAGCGGGGTTGAAGACGTTCTGCCAGTATTGGGCGCGCGTCATGTACTTGCGGTACATGTCCTCGTGCCCCAGGGAGCGTGCGTACTGGGCGATGGAGAAGTCGTCGGTGGCGTACTCGAGGCTGACTCCCGGCCAGCGTGGCACGTACTGATATTCCAGCCACAACGCACCGCGCCCTCGGACCGGGTGGCCGCCGGACTGCGTGCCGACCTGCGAGGCGCCGAGGTCCATGGCGTGCAGAGCGGCAGCCTGGTCGAAGTCACGTGCACCAAACGCGTACGCGCCTGCGATGTAGGGGTCCGCATCATCTGCGACGTTCCCGGCAGAGTTGCGGTTGGCCTGCACCCAGCGCGGCAAGCCGGGACCATCTTGTTCGGCGTCGTTGATCAGCGACTGGACCACATCGCTAGCCACATCGGGGCTCAACAACGCGAGCAGCGAGATGTGCGACCGATACGAGCCCCAAGTGTCGATGTCGGAATACTGCGCGTGTCCCGGCGCGACGGTGTGCACCTTGTCGTCGAAGCCCCGGTACTGCCCGTTCACGTCGCTGAAGATGCTCGGCTCGATGTACACGTGGTAGAGCGCGGTGTAGAAGATCCGCTGGGCGGCCTCGCTCCCGCCGGAGACATCGATCGTGCCGAGGACGTCGTTCCATGCCGCGGTCGTCCTGTCCCGGATCTCCTGCAGGTCCCTTCCCCCGACCTCGGACTGCAGGTTGATCTCCGCGTTGTCGACGCTCACGTACGACACCGCGGTCCTCGCGATCACCTTCGAGTCGTCACTCGTGTTGAACGTCAGGTAGGCACCCGACTGCGGATCGCTGGCCGACGTCGTCTGTGGCCGCAGCTTCCTTCCTTCCCATGTCCCGTACGTGACGAAACTACGGTTGAACGTCGTGGCGAAATAGATCGTGTACTTTTCCGAGCCGCAGCCCACCGTGGTCGTGGCCGAGCCGGTGACCCGGTTGTGCGTCGGATCTATGTCGATGCTTGCTGCGATGTCGCCGTTCGCGCTGCCTCCGGCATTGATGAGGAGACTCGACTGCGGCTGGCGGGCGTAGGTAAACACGCCAACCCCTGAATGCGTCGCCGCTGCCAGTTGCACGCTGTTGCCGGAGTCCAGCGTCACGTCGTAGTAGCCCGGCGACGCGTGCTCGTTCGCGTGCGAGAATGTCGACCGGAACGCCGAGGGTGCGGCGACCGGAGACTCGGTGACGTCACCGGAGACGGGGATGAACGGGAAGTCGCCCTGATAGGAGCAGCCTCGTCCACTGTAATGCGTGAGACTAAAGCCGTCGATGGCGTTGTCTGGATACCAGTACCCGCCCGGAACAGCCGTGGGCGTATCGGGCGACCACGCGAGCATCCCGTTCGGGGCCACGGCGCCCGGGAATACGTCCCCGCGAATTCCGTTGGGGTTGACCCCACCGGCGAAAGGTTCACGAGTATCGGCGGTACCGATAAAGGGATCCACATATCTTGCGGGATTGTCTTGCGGCGACTGTCCGGCGTACGCCGTACCCGTGACGGCTGCGGTCACGCCGGTCATGAACAGCGGAACCGTCAGCGCGATGGCGACCAGAGCGCGGCGTACCCGCTGATACACGTATCGAGGTTTATTCATACCATCCTCATCCTCATTCTCATCTGAAGTGCGGCCCGGGGCGGAGGGAGACGGTCTTCCCGCCGCTCGCGTCGCTCGGATCGACCGCGAACGTCGCCGTCGGGTAGCGGAAGAACGCAGGGCTGGCGTAGCCGTACAGGTATCCCTTCCGCGCGAGCGACGACGACCTTGTCCGGTACCCAGTTGAGGTTGTTCGAGTTCTCCAGCGAGTCCTCGAACACCGCCGGCCTACCGGTGCGCACGTTCTGGTAGGCGATCGCCGCCCTGGTGGCGGGGTCGTTGACCGGCAGCGTCCTGGCCGCGGGCCCACTCGCGGACTCGGCCGCGAACGGGGTCGCTGCCTGGGCGACGGTGGCCTGGCCGAGGGCCGCCAGCGTCGTCAACGCGGCGCCGGCCCGGACGAACGCCCGTCGAGAAAGCCACCATTCTGGATGCGAAACGTCTGTCATCGTCAATTCCGACTTTGGGGACGTGGGGGCGAGGTGGCGACCGCACCTGTCGCGGCTGTCAAATTCTGAAGACCGAGGAACCAGGACCTCGTTCGTGCCCTTACCTCAGAAGTCTGACCTCAGCCATGCTAGATAGACCGACCGAGGGCGTCAACACCTCGCCAACGATCTATACGGCGCTCCTCCACCCGGGAAGATCATTTCCATCTTAAATCTCCGGTATAGGAATATTATGATGAAACGTTCTCCCTATGTGGTGCGGCTCAACGCCTCGGCCTCGATGCTCGACTTCTCCGCGCCCTGTCCAGCCGAGCGGGCGCTCCTGCGTCGCGTTATCGAAGAGCTCGGCGCTGGCCGCACCCCCAACCCCAACATTCCACCCGAATACGCGGCGCTCGCCTTGACGCACGCAGCCACCGGCGCCCGCGCACTCGACGGGAACGTCGCGCGGGAACGCGCTTACCCCAAGTCGGGCTCACCACCGACTTCGGTGCCGTCACCAAAGGACACCCATCGAAACGGCCGCCGTCGTGCCCCGGGCCGGTGCTACCGCCGAAGCGCGCAGGCATGTCGGCGCCGTCGCCCCTGCCGGCGGCCGCGTCGTCGTTACCGACGAACCCGCGTCGGCAAATCCTGGCTGTGCGAACAACTCGCAGACACCTACCGCGACGAAGACTGGATTGTTGCCCGGCACCACTGCTGGCTCGGTGCCACCGACATCAACCGAGAGGAACGCGGCGCGTTGCGGATCCCGCCTGATCAGGCCCCGAGAAACGTGGATGCCACCCCTTCGAACTCGTCGGGGTGCGTCCAGATGAGCGCGTGGCCGGCACCGCTGATGATCACCAACTGGGAACCGGCGACAGCGTCATGGAGCATCCTCGCGTGGTGGATCGGTACCGCTCGATCATGCGACGCGGCGATGATGAGCGTCGGACATGAGATCTCCGCCAGTCGGGGTCTGCTGTCGAACGCCATCGCCTCCTTCCAGGCGGGCACCATCAACTCACGGTCCTGGTCCGCGATGAGCCCGGCGAGCCAGCGGGCACGTTCCCTACCGAGCTGCGGCGCCGCCTGCGCGACGACCAACCTCGCCGACCACCGCATACCGAGCAGCCGGAGCACCACCGGCAGCAGGTGGCCCTCGACCCGTTCGCGACAGGTCGCCATGTTGTACGCGTAGGCGCAGGCGAGCACGAGGCGGTCGCATCGGTCGGGAAAGTCGAGAACCAGCTGTTGGACGATCGCACCGCCCTGCGAATAGCCGAGCACGGAGGTGGAGTTAACGCGCAAATGGTCGAGCAATCGCGCCAGGTCGGCCGCAAGCTGCGGCACCGCGTACGACGGCGGAAGTCCCCGGCTACGCCTGTGGCCACGCAGATCGGGAACGATCACCCGATGGCGGGCGGCGAAGTGCTCGATCACCGGCTCGAACATCTCGCCGGTGACCATCAACCCGTGCACGAGCAGGAGGGGCGGCCCCGATCCCCGCTCCGCGAAATAAAGCGGCTCTGATCGTGCCAAGCTCATGACAGCCTCACGGCCTTCCGCGCACGGTTTCGGTCCACGTCATCGCGCCCGGACCGATGTGGCCCCTGAGTGATGGTGGCGCTGGTCCTCGGTCGATCTCCGCTCAGTCAAGCCGGGTGGAGCCCGGCGCGCGAGGCGAACGCCCACATTTCCGCCGACGAACCCGGGCAGGTGCTCACCGACAGGGCCATCAACCGCACCCGGCACCCGCTACCAGTCCAGGTGAGTTTTTGTGACGTGACGGATTTCCAGGGTGGTCATGGCGTGCCCTTCGAGGGCCGGGTGAGCAGATAGGTTGGCCGGCGGCGGGCGGGCGCGGATCGGCTGGGCTGGGGGTGTGGCCGCACTGCTTTGGTGTCGACGGCGGGGGTCCCGCTGCGATCAAGTCGTGGGCGGAAGGTTGCGGCGCTGGTGGGACAGGTCGGAGTGATGGTGGGCGCCGGGGTGGCTGTCCGGGTCGGCGTGGACTGTGGCGCTGGTCAGCCGGGGCACTGCGTGGGTGAGTTGGTGTTCGGCGTCGGCGGCGATCTCGTGGGCGGCGACGAGGCTCAGGTGGGCGTCGACGACCAGGTCGGCTTCGGCGTGTAGGCGGTGGCCGATCCACCGCAGCCGCACCGCGGTGACGTCGTGGACGCCGTGCACTGCGCGCAGGGTCGCCTCTGCCTGGTCGACGATGGCCGGGTCGACGGCGTCCATGAGCCGCCGGTACACCTCGCGGGCCGCGTCCTTGAGCACGAAGGTGATGGCGACGGCAATGACCACGCCGACCACCGGGTCGGCCCACCGCCAGCCCATCCAGGCGCCGAGGGCCGCGGCGACCACTGCCAAGGAGGTGTACCCGTCGGTGCGGGCGTGCAGCCCGTCCGCGATCAGCGCTGCCGAGCCGATGCGTCGGCCCACGCGGATGCGGTACTGGGCGACGAGTTCGTTGCCGGCGAAACCGACGACCCCCGCGGCGAGCACCCACGGCAGGTGGGTCACCTGGGTCGGGTGGAGCAGACGGTCGACCGCGGTCCATCCGGCGGCGACCGCCGACGCGGCGATCACTACCACGATGACGATGCCGGCGAGGTCCTCGGCGCGGCCGAAGCCGTAGGTGTAGGCGCGGGTGGCAGCCCGCCGGCCGAGGAGGAACGCGATGCCCAGCGGCACGGCGGTCAGGGCGTCGGCGACGTTGTGCAGGGTGTCACCGAGCAGGGCCACCGACCCCGACAGCACGACGATGAACGCCTGTGCCACCGCGGTGATGCCGAGGCCGACCAGCGAGATCCACAACGCCCGCAGGCCCTCGCGGGACGACTCCAGGGCGGGATCGACCTTCGCCCGGGAGTCGTGCGAGTGGGGGACGAGCAGGTGTGTCAGGCGGTGCCACCATGTGCCAGGTCCCCGACCGTGATCGTGGCCGTGGTCATGCCCGGGGCCGTGGTCGTGGCCTTCGCCTGGCTTGTGGCCGTGGAGGTGCGCCGTCGCGTGGTCGTGGCCGTGGTCGTGCTGCTGGTCCGGCACAGGCTCAGACTCCCCCAGATTCGGCCAGCGCAGTCATTCCCGCCGGCTCTCGCCTGCATATTATGTGCTCATGTACGCACGCGACAACGTTGCAGGTGCCAATGACCTGCAACAACTCCTACCGGGCGACGACGAGGTGGAGGCGGCGACGGACATGCTCCGCATGCTCGCCGACGGCACGCGCCTGCGCCTGATGTGGCTGCTCAGCTCCGCCGAGCACGACGTCACCACCTTGGTCCGGGCTGTGGGAGTCGCACGGCCCGCGGTGTCGCAGCATCTGGGCAAGCTTCGACTAGCCGGCCTCGTCACGATGCGTCGCGACGGCCGACGCGCGCTCTACCGGGCGCAGGGTGGGCATGTGCGGCGCCTCGTTTCCGAGGTGATGCAGGCCGCCTCACACCGGGTGACCGGCGCACCCGAGCACGACTGACTTGGCCTCTACCGCCCCATGATCGACTCGGTCGCCTATCCAGCCTCGTCCACAGCTCGTGCGGCAGCGCACGTCCTGGCGCCGTCACCACTGCCGCAGCCATGGGCTACCTGCAGGGGGTGCAGTGCCTGCACACCGGAGGTCATCGCGAGTACCTCGGCGGCGAGCACCCCGCGGCGACCAGCGCTTTATGGGACAGGCGTGGGTTGCGCAGCGGCGGGATGTAATGGCTCAGCACGTCACCGAGCATGAACCTGCCCACAACGGCGATCAGCTGCCTGATCTCGACGCCGATGTTGAAGGCCAGCACCCGCGGAATCATCCCGTCCGACGGCAACCCGATGGCCTGCAGCCGGGTCGACAGACCCAGGCCGTGGGCCAGCCCGAAGGCGAGCACCGCCGCGGCGAACCAGGCCCAGTCCTTCGGCCGGCCGGGAAGGCCGACCACGCCGACGAACACCAGGCTCAAACGCCACGATGACGTCGACGAGCACCGGGTTGACCTGCCAGTAGGCGACCATGGCGGTAAACGTGTGATGCTGTGCCCGAGCGCGAACAACGAGATCAGCTTCGCCGCCCGGCGCGCGAGCAGCAGGATCCCGCCGACGAAGAGCAGATGGTCCCACCTGGCGAGCATGTGCATGGTGCCGAGCCAGACGAAGCCCGGGCGTTGTCGCTGCGCCCGCTGACCCCATGGGCCCAGGCAGCGTCCGGCGCTATCGCCAGCGTCAGGACCAGGGTCACGCTCAGCGTCGCTACCCGTCGGCTTGCCGCCGCCATCGCGCGTCCTCTCCCCCGCACGGCGCCTGCCGGCCCTCACCGGGCATCCGCCGAATCGCGGACTCGACCTCCGCCGACGACGAAGGTACCGCCCCGCACCTGCCGCCCCATCTGAAGCTGACCAATCGGATCCCTCAGTACCGGCAGAGGCCGAACGATTAACCGTAAGCTGGGGGATCATGGCTACTCGCCGCTTACATGGTCTTCGTGCCGTCTTCGGCGTGCCGGCGTTCCGGCGGCTGCTGGGAGTGCGGCTAGGCGGGCAGTTCACCGACGGCATATTTCAGGCCGCGCTGGCCGGCAGCGTGTTGTTCAACCCGGACCGGCACACCACGCCGACGGGGATCGCCCTGGCCGCGGCGGCGCTGGTCCTGCCGTACTCGCTGGTGGGTCCGTTCGCGGGGGTGCTGCTGGATCGGTGGAGCCGCCGGTCGGTGATCGTCTGGACCAATCTGCTGCGCGCGGTACTGGTTCTGCCGATCGCCGCGGCCATCATCGCCGGCGACGAAGGCATGGTTTTCCTCAGCGGGACGCTCACGGTGATCGGGCTGGGACGGCTGCTGCTGTCGGGGGTGTCCGCGGCGACGCCGCACGTGGTGGCCGACGATCGTCTGGTCACGGCGAACGCCGTGGGCGGCACCGCCGGCTCGGTGGCCTACTCGGCCGGGTTGGGTTGCGCCCTGCTTCTGCTACGCGCTGTGTTCCCCGCCGGGAATGCCGGATACGCGGCGGTCGCGCTGCTCGCACCCGCTGGCTACGGGGTGTGCGCGGTGCTGGGCCGGGTCTTCTTCTCCCGGCCGCAGCTGGGTCCGGACGAGGTGGTGCCGCACCGCCCCGGGCTGACGGGTGAGGCGGGGGCGGTGCTGCGGGGGATGGTCGACGGGGTTCGGCACCTGCGGTCGGCGCGCGGCGCCGCGTACGCCCTGGCGGCGCAGGCGGGGTTCCGGGTGCTCTTCGGCGCCCTCTCCCTGGCGCTGTTGTTGCTATACCGCAACGCCTTCGGCGCTGACGTGGCCGAGGTGTCCGCGAAGCTGGGCCTCGTGTTCGCGGCAGGGGCGGCCGGGGTCCTGCTCGCCGCGGTGGTGACGCCAGCGGTGTCACGGCGAATCGGCGGCTGGCGGTGGGTGACCGGTCTGCTCGGGGCGCTGGCGGTGGCGGTGCCGGTGCTCGGATTGCCGTTCGCCTCGCCGCTACTGGTGATCCTGGTTCTGCTGGTCAACATCGCCGGTCACGGCATCAAGATCGTGGTAGACACGATGGTGCAGCACGAGTGCGCCGACGCGTTCCGGGGGCGGGTGTTCGCGGTGAACGACACCCTGTTCAACCTTGCCTACGCCACCGGTATGGTGGGGGTGTCACGGTTCCTGCCGAATGACGGGCGGTCGGCGGGGTTGCTGGCCGGGGCGGCGCTCGGCTTCGCGGCCCTTGCCACCGGCTACGGGATTACCGCCGGCCGGTGGGCCCGCCGGGTGGGAGACGACATCGCCGCACCCGCTGGTCTGGTGCCGTCGGGGCGCTGACGGCAACCCGTTCCGTCGTTCCCGGCCGCGGACAGACACCGGCCACGACGCATGCCCGGCGCGTCCGGTGTCTGAAAGTTCCTCTTCGTGTCCACTGGATACCGGTCAGGCGATCACCGTGGCAGGTTCGATGTCGGGTTCGAGGTAGACGACGCGGGCGGCCGGCAGCGCCCGGCGGAGTCGAGCCTCGGCGCCGTCGATGGTGGCCGCGATAGTTGCACCATCGTCAGTCGCGTCGACGGCGATCTTGGCGGCGACGAGAAGGTCCTCGGGTCCGAGGTGCATGGTGCGCAGGTGGATCACCCGGTCCACGCCCGGCGTGGACAGCAGTGCGGTGTGGATGGCGACGACCTCCTCGGGCAAGGCCGACTCGCCGATGAGCAGGCTCTTGATCTCGATGGCCAGGATGACAGCGATGCTGACCAGCAGCAGGCCGATGCAGCCGGTGGCGATGCCGTCGAAGATGCCGTTGCCGGTGATGATGCTGAGCCCGACGCCGAGCAGCGCGAGGACCAGGCCGAGCAGCGCCCCCGCGTCTTCGAGGAGGATCACCAGCAGTTCGGGGGCGCGGGCGCGGCGGACGAAGGCGATCCAGCTGTGGCCATTGCGGATGTGGTTGGCCTCGGCGACCGCGGTGCGCAGCGCGTAGCCCTCCAGAGACATCGCGATCAGCAGGACGATCACCGCGATCAGCGGAGAGGACAGCTCCTGCGGATGGGTGATCTTGTGCCAGCTCTCGTACAGGGCATAGAGGCCGCCGAGGGTGAACAGGATGATCGCCACGAGGAAGGCGTAGATGTAGCGCTCGCGGGCGTAGCCGAACGGGTGCAGAGCCGACGGGCCGCGGCGGGCCCGTTTGCCGCCGACGAGTAGCAGCGCCTGGTTGGTCGAGTCGGCCACCGAGTGTACGCCCTCGGCGAGCATGGACGCCGATCCGGTAATCGCGGCGGCGACGAACTTGCTGATCGCGATACCCAGGTTCGCCGCCAGCGCTGTCACCACGGCCTTGGTGGTGCCCTCCGCCGCCATCGGGTAGTCCTTTCCATGAGCAGGTTGGATGGGTGACCAGTCTGCCAGCGACCCGCCCGGGCCAGTCAGCGGATGGCCGCATATCCCGGAGCGCATGACGCCGGCCCGCCCGGTGCTGGGCGGGCCGGCGGCCAGGGTTGGGGTCAGCGGCGGCGGCCGTAGGCTCCGGACGCGAGTGACACACCGATGGCGGCGAAGCCGACCTGGAGGGCTAGCTCGATCCAGTCGATACCGCGGGTGTCGGCGACCCCGAAGGCTCCGGCGACGAGGGTGCCGAGGAACGCGGCGACCACGCCGATGAGCAGGGTCAGCCAGATCGGGATGTTCTGCTTGCCTGGTACGACCAGCCGGCCCAGCGCGCCGATGATCAGACCGATGATGATCGCGGTGAAGATGCCGGTGACTTCCACGAGAGCGTCCCTTCCCAAGAGGTCATCTGCTTCCAGCGTTGCCCAGTCCTGCAAGGAGGCCAAACCCCTGTCGTCCTATGGGAATGGGCGGATGCCCGGAGTGGCCACGGGACCTGGCCGCCCCGGGCATCGCCGGAAGCTGCTGTTACTTGCCGCCGGTCAGGGCGACGAAGGCGCTGGCGGTGCGGAAGTACGGGTTACGGCCGAGGCCGCCGATCGTGACGATGCCGAGCGCCTCCTTGAGCAGCTTGGTACCACCGTCGCTGACCCCGGCGAGGACGGGCACCGGGGCGTCGACCAGTTCGGTGAGGGTTCTTTACTGCACACCGGCTGCGCGATCCACTCTCACCGGGGCCTGCAACGGCAGGTTGCCCGAGGAGTTGCCGACCCGCACCGTGTAGGTGCCATCCACGGTGGTCCAGGCCGCCGCCTTGGTGTTCCAGATCGAGAACGCTCGCTGGTTCAGGTGGAAGGTGAGGTGCTTGGTCTGTCCCGGCCGCAGGGTGACCTTTTGGAAGCCCTTGAGTTGGATCGGCGGCTCACCTGCCTGCGGCGGGAAGGAGAGGTAGACCTGCGCCACCTCGGACCCGGTTCGCGAGCCGGTGTTCGTCACGTTGACCGCGACGTTCACCTGGCCGTTGGGCGTCAACCGCGGCGAGACGGCGAGATCCTTGAACGCGAACGTCGTGTAGGACAGGCCATAGCCGAACGGGAACAGCGGCTCAACGTCATGTGCGGTGTTCCAGCGGTAGCCGACCTCGAGCCCCTCTGAGTAGACGGCCGTTCCGTTGACCCCGGGGAACTGTTCCGGCGTGTTGGCCGGATAGTCACCCTCCTCCTTCGGGAAAGTCACCGACAGCTTGCCGGATGGGTTGGCTGTGCCGAACAGCAGGTTGGCCACGACGTTGCCATCTTCCTCACCCGGGTACCACGCCTCCAGCACGGCGGGCACGTCGTCGATCCACGGCATGAGCACGGCGCCGCCGCTCTTCACCACGACGACCGTGTTCGGGTTGGCGGCCGCGACAGCCTGTACGAGCAGGTCCTGGTTGTTGGGCAGTGAGAGGCTGGGCCGGTCGCTGCCTTCGGCGCTGCGCTCTCCGACCATGACGATGGCGATGTCGGAGTGTCTGGCAGCGTCGGCAGCCTTCTCGAGTGCGGAGCTCGATCCGGGCGGGAGCCACCCGAATCTGATCGACGCGGGCCCGGTCTTGTCGTAGTACTCGACGCGGACGGTGTGAGGACCGGCAGCGAGCGGCACCGGGGCGGCAACCGTCTTGGACTCGTGGTTCCCCCAGTTGTCCACCACCGGCGAGTCGTCGATGAACAGCCGGCTGCCGTCGTCGCTTGTCGTCGCGACCGTGTACGTGCCGGTTGTTGGCGCGGTCAGCGTGCCGGTCCACCTAACCGAAAATCTGTCAGAGGGGATGCCGGGCGCCGGCGAGCCTTCGCCGTAGTCGAAGTCGACCTGGTCGTCGACCCTGGTCAACGCCGGTTTGCCGGACAGGTCGCGGTTGGTGAAGTACTCACCGAGCAGCCCGTGCACGTCAGGTTGGCCGGGGGGGTTGAGTGCCGAGGACGGCACGGGGGGCAGCGGTTCGGTCTCCACGCCGGGCTCGTAGTTCACCGTCGTGTCAGGTTTGAGGTGGGCCTTGATTCCGTCGACAGGGTCCACGGTGTACAGCGGGGTCACGTGCGAGCTGCCGCCGCCGCCGGTGTGGGCTGCGCCGGCGAATTGGCCGACGACCGCGATCGAGTTGATGGACTGCGCGGACAGCGGTAGCTGGTGGTGGTCGTTCTTCAACAACACGGCGCTCTGTTCGCCGATTGCGCGGGCGATCGCGCCGTTGCGCTCGGCGGGGATGGGAGTGACCGTCCGCGGGTGGTCGAACAGCCCCATCTTGAACATCTGGGTGAACCGGCGGATCAGCATCTGGTCCAGGCTGGCCTCGCTGACCTGGCCGCCTTCCACTGCGGACTTCAGCGGGGCGGCGTAGTAGTCGCCGTCTGGCATCTCCAGGTCGAGGCCGGCTCGCACGGATGGCAGGGTGCTGTGGGTGGCGCCGAAGTCGGACTGGACGAAGCCCTTGAACCCCCAGTCATCACGGAGGATCTCGGTGAGCAGGTGCCTGTCCTCACAGGCGAATGGGCCGTTGACCCGGTTGTACGAGCACATGACCGCGCCAGCGTCGCCCTCCGTCACCGCGGCCTCAAAGGCCGGTAGGTAGATCTCGCGCAGGGTGCGCTGGTCGATCAGCTCGTTGATGCCGTTGCGGCCGGTTTCATGGTTGTTCGCGGCATAGTGCTTGACTTCGGCGATGATGCCTTGTTCCTGGATGCCCTGGGTTTCCGGGACGACCATCCGGCTGGCCAGGTAGGGGTCCTCCCCGAGGTACTCGAAGTTGCGGCCGTTGTGCGGGACGCGGGCGATATTGACGCCGGGTGCCTCAAGAAGGCTCTCTCCGCGATGGGTGACTTCCTCGCCCATGAGCTTTCCATACGTCCTCGCCAGGTGGGGATCCCACGACGAGGCCAGGCCGATGGCCGCTGGCAGGGCGGTGGCCGGCGGATCAACCGGGCGGTCACCCGGACCCGCTCCCAGCGGTCCGTTGGTGATCAGAAACGCCGGTATGCCGAGCCGCTCAACCGGGGCGACGTATCGCAAATGCTCGCTGCTCCGCGAGCCGTGGACTTCCAGAATCTTCTCGTCAAGTGTCATCGCCTGAACGAGAAGCTCGGCCCGCTCCGGCGGTGGCAGTTTCGGATCCATCCAGGGGTGACGGTCGGCCGCCTGACCGGCATTCGGGCTTAGCACAAATGTGGCAAGCAGGATTCCGAACGTGGCCAGCAGGGCGATCGGCCTTCGTGTGGCAGGTGAGTCTCTCATATCAGTCCTCGCTGTGCAGTCAGGGAAATCGCGGTCCGGTTCTAGGCACCGGACGGTAGGTATACGCTTCCCCCCTATCCATGACAAGCGGTTGCCACAAGTTTTGCCAGGCTCTGTGTGGTCCACCGAACCGTCGCTCGCAGCGACACGAGCACGTCCAGGCCAGCCCGAGCCTGACGGTCAGGACTAACGTCGCCCGGCGGCCCTCGTAGGGTGACTCGACGGCTCCGGTGGCGGTGATCCGGTGGACTCCCGTACCACGAGCGTGGTTGGCAGGACCACCCGACGCCGGGCGTGGCGGCGAGCCGGGGCCAGCGACTCCAGGAGCAGGCTGACAGCGGCGCGGCCGGCATCCTGGATCCGAGCCGACAGCGTGGTGAGCGCCGGATGGCAGATTTCGGCGCCGAAAACGTCGTCACAACCCACCACGCTGATGTCACCGGGCACGTGCAGCCCGCGGGCGAACAGGCGCTGGCTCGTGCCGATGGCCAAGAGGTCGTTGTAGGCGATGACGGCGGTCGCGCCGCTGACCACGACCGCCTCTGCCGCAGCGGTGCCGCCGGCGACGGTAGGCGCGAACGGGCCGAGCTGGGTCATGGCCAGGCCCAACCGCTGGCCCGCGGCCTGCAGGGCGCGCCATCGAGCGCGGTCGGCCCAGGACGCCCTGGGACCGGCGAGGTAGGCGACCGAGCGGTGGCCGAGGGAGGCCAGATGTTCGGCCGCCTGGGTCATGCCGTGCGGGGTGTCGATGGCCACGCTGGGCACGTCGCCGACCTCGCGGTTGACCAGGACGAGCGGATAGCGGGTCGCGAAGCCGGCGATCTGCTCGTTGGGAAGTCGTGACGTACCGACGATCACCCCGTCGACCATCCGGCTCAGCCGGTCGATATGGATGGCCTCCATCTCCGGCGACTCATCGGTGTCGGCGAGCACCAGGGTGTAGCCGGCGGCGCCGGCCTGGCGCTCGGCTCCCCGGATCATCTCGCTGAAGAACGGGTTGGTGACGTCCGGGACGAGCAGGGCGAGCATCAGTGTGCGTCCGGACGGCAGCGCCTTGGCGATCGGGTTGGGTCGGTAGCCCATCCGCTGGGCGGTCTGCCGGATACGCTCGGCGGTCTCGGGGTTGACCCGGCCCGGATGGGAGAAGGCGCGGGACACCGTGGACGGCGCGACTCCGCACTCGCGCGCCACGTCCATGATCGTCGGCCTGGTGGACGCCCGTCGGCGACCGGACTTGCCGGCCACCTGAGCAGGCGGTCCGTTGGAATCCGCCACGTTGGCCACACCTTCCTTGGAATCGACAGCGACCCCGGAAGTCTGCCGTCAAGGCAGTTGGGTTGGCAAACGTTGTGGCAAACGCTTGCCAACCCAGATGAAGGCGACGTAACTTCCGGGCGATGCAGGTTGCGGCGAGCGGCGCTGGTGGGTGGAGCGCAACAGCGCACCCCGATGGGGCCTTGGTGATCAAAGCTTCGAACTGCAGGTGACCTAGCCCGAGGGTCGGCGACTCGGCCGGCACCGTGGGCCGGCGGACGTAGTCGGCAGGCGAGTGCTCCAGGATGACGTCGATGACGCAGACCATAGAACCCGACCACCACCGACAGGCGCCGCGAGACTGTCGAGGGCTGGTAACGACGCACGTCTTCCAGCCAGCGCACGTACCGCTCGATGTCCACCCGCCCCGCAGCCAGCGGGTCGAGGTCTTGGTCGGTGCACCAGCGTAGGAAGACTCTGTCTGGTCTCGAACACATGCCGTGCAGATCGTCGAGGGTGGTGAGGACGGCGATCCTCTTGGCGGTCGTGTAGTTCTGGCTGAGCTACCGGACGCTGTGTCTGTCGAGGCGGCGCGCGAGTTGACCACGACAGGTCGCTTCACCGGTGACATCTGTCGTTGTCACGGTGGGCCGACGATCGTGCTCCGCGATACAGCGGGCGGCGTGCTCGCCAGCGCCCATCCGGCTGGCCCGGATCCTGCGCCGGCTGCTGCCCACCGAGCATGAGGTGGCCGGGCTGCTCGCCTTGATGCTGCTCATCCATGCCCGACGCGACGCGCGCACCGGGCCGGACGGCGAACTGGTCCTGCTCGACGATCAGGACCGCGGTCGCTGGGACCGCGTCATGATCGAGGAAGGGATCGGGCTGGTCCGGGTCGCGTTGACCGGCGGGCCGCCCGGCCGGTACGGAGTGCAGGCAGCGATCGCCGCGCTGCACAACGAGGCGGCCGACATGGCTATTACCGACTGGCCACAGATCGTGGCGCTCTACGACGTATTGCTGGCACTGGCCGAATCCCCGATCGTCGCGGTGAACCGGGCAGTGGCGGTCGCGATGCGCGACGGCCCGCAGGCGGGCCTGGTGCTGCTAGACGAGATGGCCGGCGAGTCGCTGCTGCGCGGCTACCACCCCTACACGGTCGCCCGGGCCGACCTGTTGCACCGGGCTGGCCGCCACGCCGAGGCGGCCGTTGCCTACGGCAAGGCGCTCGACCTACGCCGGCACAGCACCCGAACGGGATCTCCTACGGCGCAGACTGAACACGATTGAGCAGCCGGGCACATCTGGAGGATGACAGCGGCGTGATAGTGAGCAGATGTCCTGCCGAACAAGTTGACATGACCCGGTCGGCGCACTCAATTCGGCACGACCGGACGCCCTCGACCCATGACAGTCGACCACACAGCGTGACGCACGGATTGCGGCAGAAGCGCGCACCTAGTGTCCTGCGCCTTAAATTCGCGGGATAAGTGT
>NZ_JBLROA010000050.1:0-46384 GCF_047921505.1 Micromonospora sp. SL1-18
TGAGCAGCTAGTAGGAAGCAGGGGCGACATGCCAACAGCCCAGGAAGTACGAAACAAGGAGACGTACCACCGCTTCCATGACGCCATCAACAGCGGCGACCTGGAGGTCATCTCGAAGGCGATCGACGACTTCATTCACCCGGAGGGGCGGTTCCACACGGCGGAGCGGACCGACGTGACCGCGGTGCAGGCACAAAAGCGCGTATGGGAGATCCTCCTGCGCGCGTTCCCCGATATTCACGTAACGCTCGAGGACCTGCTCGCCGAAGGAGACAAGATCGTCGCTCGGCAGACGGTCACCGGGACCAACTCCGGTGAATACCGGGGCATGCCTCCGACCGGCAAATCCGTTACTTACAACGAGATCTTCATCGCCCGCTTCGCCGACGGCCAGGTCACCGACATGTGGGGAGTCGTCGACCTCTACTCACAACTGCAGCAACTCGGCCTCATCCAGGCGTAGTACCTCGCCGGCCCGCCGAAAGACAAGGCCGCCCAGGGCGGGCATCACCGTCGACCCCGTTGGCGAGCGCAGCACCTCCTCGACCTATCCTGCCTGTCTGCGGCGGGTGCCGAAACCCCGTGGGCGTGTCCTGCCCGGGCTGCGAGTTTTCTGGGCACCGTGACCTGGTCGCGGCTGCCATCATCGCGACCCGTAGCCCGGGTGGCGGACCCACCATCCCCACAGCAGCCGTGGTGCTGCCGGAGGTGGTCACGCACCGTCGAGTCGGCCGACACCTACCCGGTGCCGGCCGGTCCCGGCGTGACCCGCGCCGCCCACCTGTGGTGGCGAGAGGATCGGCGAGCATCACGTCCGGCCAGAGCGCAGGTGTCAGGTGAACCGAGCGAACCGTTCCCGCACGGCGGCGTCATCGCGCGAACGGCGACGCAGGCAGGTGGGGCCGGGGCGGCGCGTCACTGTTCGCATCGATGACACTGATCTGCCATCGCACGACGGTGGGCGCCGCGAGCCGGGCGAATTGCCAGCCGACAAGGCCCACGGCGACGACGAGCGACACCGCTGCCAGGCCGAACAGCCAGTTACGGAGAAGCACTCGCCGGTCGGCGGGACGGCGCGATGGCAGGCCGCTCTTGAGATCTCCTGTCCAAAGCGGCCACATCACAGCCATGACAGAACCTCCTGGGCGACGGTGGTGGCCGACTCGACGATCGCTGCCTCGGTAGCACCGCGAGCCTCGTACCGGACATAGACGAGATAGGTGCCAAGGCAGGCAGTGAAGTTGATGACCTGCCCGGTGACGGGGTTGCCCGAAACGAGGTAGACAGCGCGGTCGCCGAGCGCGACTCGGTGGCTGGCCCGGTTGACAACAGTCAGCAGCGCCCCGTCTCGCTCAATGCATCGCGGGCCCTGGCCATCGTGCCGGCCGCAGCGGACCAACGCCACCCACAGCGAGGCCCATGCGTCGTCTTTGGTGGACGTGCTCTCGGTCATACAGGTGTTCGAGCGGGTGCCGGGCTGGCTCCCCTCCTCGCCCTCGCTCTGCAGCGGCCCGTGCACGGGCACGAGAAGGTCGAAGACCTCGGGTCGGATGAGTTGACACACCGGAGGCGGCCCGGGTGGGCCGACAGTCACACTCCTCCAGCCCTGCCATAGGCCAACAGCGGCGGCGACCACGATGCAGACGGCCAGCACTGTGAGTCGAATCCGCGTCCCCGAGCGCACATCATGAGTGTCGTCGAACCTCCTGGACCGCGTCCAGCACCACCGGGCGCTCCACAGACACCACCCCGCGTTTGGCAGCCCGACTCGGAGAGGCGGCGGGGTCGCCCAGCGACCTGCTCGGCCTGCCCTAATAGACGAGTAGCGAGATCAGGGATCGATGCCTGGGCATGCCCGCAGGCGGTGGACCTGTGCCGACGCCTACGGCTTTCATCCGTCCCTGGAGATGATGCACGATACTGGTTGTCGGTCTTTCTCTCGTCGGCGATAGCGGCCAGCGAGTTGTCCGGCGCCGACGTGAGCGCCGACGTGCTGTGCGTCATGCTCGACCGCTTTCCGGGATCGGAACGCGGGCGGACCGTTGCCGCGCGAGCTGGGCGGCCGGAGGCAGCCTGACGTGTCACCTGGCGGGCGGTCCCTCACCTCGGTTACAAGCCCCGGTGAGGGACCGTCCGCTCGTTCAGGCAGTCAACAACGGGGCTTCCTGGTCAGAAGCCCAGGCGGTTCGTGCCCCCCACGACGGGAAGCGTCAGGGCACTGCCATTCAGGTACACGGTGACCTGGCTGCCCACCGCGGCCGCGTCGCGCGCCGGGCGGTTGGACGTCGGGTTCGCGTTGTAGTTGCCGGTGATGACGACGCCGATCCGGTGTCCGGCCGGGATGACGTGCTCGGACGGGAGGGTCTTCCACCGCACGTTGTACTCCTCGCCCGGCGTCAGCGCGTGGCTCCGCCGAAGGTCGGGCGAGTTCTTCACGTCGATGTGGCCCCAGGCCAGAACGCGCTCCGGTGTGATCGCAACGCTCGCCTCCATCGGCTCGGCGCACCCGGTCCGGCCGGCCAGGTCCTCGGGCTCGCAGGACTCCTGCACCACCTCCAGCGGGTCCTTGCCCGCCACGGTGACGGTCGGCCCCGCGCCGTAGTCGACGAGGAGGGCCGACAGCAGCGCCGTCTCGGCCGTCGTCGACATCCGGACGGCCAGCTCCGGCGTGCCGGAGAGGCGTACGTCCGCAGCGAGCGGAGGGGTCACGTACGCGAGCCGGCCGGGCTTGGTCTGCTCGGCGTTACCGATCTTGACTGCCTGCGACTCGATCTGGTCGACGAAGCTCTGCGAGGGGTTGTCCTTCGGCGTGTTGAGCGAGAGGGTGCCCGCCGCGTCGGCTGTCGTCGGACCGAAGCGCAGGTCCACCTTCTCGGCGGCGGCGTCCGGCCAGGTCGAGTGGGTTTCCCAGGTGCCGTCGGGACGCTGGATGTCCGCCATCGGCTCGTCCATGATCCCGTTGGGGATGTCGTACAGCCAGTGGTCCATCCACCTGTGCATGACCGCCTGCCACTCGGTGAGCCGGAAGCTGGTCGGGTTCACGTGCGCGCCGCGGTGGAGCCAGATCTTGCGCGGCATCTGGCGCTTCTCGACCTCACGCCACAGATCGGCGAAGTGCATGGTCTTGACGTTGAAATCGGTGAGGCCGTGCACCATGAACACGGACGTTCCGCCCGTTTTGATCTTGTTGGCGTCTGGCAGGTAGTTCCGCTCCTGCCAGAACGGGGTGAAGTCGGAGGCGCTGGCCTGCTCGGCGTCGCCGAGCCCGGTGATGACCGACTCGCAGGCCGGTGAAGACACGGAACCCGGTAGCGTCCGGCCGACGGAGACGTAGTCGGCGAGGTACTCGGTGTATCGGAAGTTGACGTTCTCGCTCCAGGTCGACCAGGCGATCCCCTGGTCGTTCACGTACCGGTACCAGCTGGAGATCGCGGAGATCGGTACCACGGTCCGCAGGCCGGGTACGCCCTGGGTGGCGACCGCGTTGGGCAGGGTGCCGACGTAGGACACGCCCTGCATCCCCACGTTCCCGGTGCTCCAGTCAGCGACCGCCGTGCTGCCGTCGGGGTGGAAGCCCGGCGCGCGACCGTTGAGCCAGTCGACAACCGCCTTGATGCTGATCGTGTCCTCGGGCCCGCCGGTGGTCGGGCAGCCGAAGGACCGCGAGGTGCCCTGCATCTCCACTTGGACGACGGCGTAGCCCCGGGGGACGAAGTAGTCGTCCCACCAGCCGGGGAATCCGCGGGTCTTGTCTGGCAGCGGGTCACCGGGGTCCCGGCCGTAGTACGGGCTGGCCTCCATGATGGTGGGCACCCGCAGGCCCGCCTCGGTCTCCGCTGGCCGGATCACGTCGACCTCGATCAGATCCCGGCGGCCGTCGGCGTCACTGTCCATCGGAGCCTCGACGTAGACGACCTCCTGGACCGCCTCGCCGTATGAGAAGACCGGTTGGGTCACACCGTTTTCGATCACGATCCCGGGTGTGTCGGCCGTAGCGCTCGCCGAGGCGGGCGCACTCATGATCACCACCCCGACAACAGTTCCGACGGCTAGCCATCGCCGCACAACTCCCATGTCCCCACCTCCGTCAGCTCCAGAGACACATGGTTGATACAGCGTGATCGATATTGATCGAGCGGGTCAATGACCATCCGTAGCGAAGGAGCTCTTCTCAGTTACGACAAATGTCGTGCTGTACCGGCTGTTCCGGTGTCGACGATGCGAACGGAGCCCGCGCCTATCCCGTCGCCAGACCAGCTATCAGCGTCTCTGGTCAGCTAATACGGCAGCCGCCGTTTGAGATCTTGCTGCTGAACCGGGGTGGACGCGAGACGGCCACCGCGTGATCGTCTGTGCGTTGTGGACACAACATCAGATCTTGCGGTGGCCGCGTGTCACAGCGTATCGGTTGGCCGGTGGGAGCGTGTGCTGGCCGGGGTGCTGGAGTGCTTCGCGGGCCGGTTCGGGCGGGTGGAGCCTCGCCGTGCGGCGGCGGCGTTCGTGACGGGGCTGCTGGCCGATCTTGAGGCGAAGACGTGCTGGCAGCTGGCGGAGCAGGCCGGGCACGCCCGTCCGGACGCGATGCAGCGGCTGCTGTACCGGGCGGTGTGGGACGCCGACGCCGTCCGTGATGACCTGCGCGGCTTCGGGAGTGTCAAGGATGGCAAGCTGTACTACCTGTTCAGCGAGCCGAAGCAGGATCGCTACCACCTCACGATCACCGTTCGGGATCTCGCCACCGGCAAGGACACCAATCTGCCGGAGATCCTGACCGCGGACGGACACACCAGCGCCCGACTCTATGCGCCACTGCTCACGGCCAAGAGGCTCGTGATCGGGGTGGACCAGCATCCCAATCTGGCCGCCGGCCTGTGGAGCATGAACCTCGACGGATCAGAGCCGGCACAGCTCATCGACGAAGAGAGCGCCGACGCGCCCATGCTCGGTGACTACGACGCCACCGACGCGGCCGTGACATTCGAGGACTGGCCGGGCGACGCCCCACCGAGCATCAACCAGATCGCGATCAACGGCTCGTCGATCCGCCCGATGACCTGTGCCACCGGTGTGCACTTCATGGTCAACGCCGACACCGGCACAGGGTGCCGTCTGGCTCGACGGGTCATACGGATCGACCTCTCTGGTGACGCGAGCACACCCGCGCGAGCACTGCTGAAGGGTCGACTGACCGCACCACGCCGAGGCTCGTCGCTCATCGCTGGGTGGCGAGCCTCGGCGTCATCGCACCGTCGGCACCACGCTCCCCGACAACGGCTCGAGTATCAGCGGTACACGCGGAAGTAGTCGAATTCCGCCACTGCCTGCGGATCGCTGCCGCCGTGCGAGATCAGCCCGATCCGAGGCGCCGTACCGGTGTCGAACGTCCACACACCGCCCCATACCCAGTGCTGGCCGTCGGTGCTGTAGCCGGCCCGATACCGGTGCTCGCTCCCAACGACGGTGTGCGCCAGGCGAAGCCAGGTCGTGTCCGCGGGCGGGCCTTCGACCATGCCGCCGTACGAAAGCCGCCCAGCGTACGGAATCTCGCGGCCGAACTCGATCTGGCGGGTGTTCCAGATGGCTACGTGGCTCAGCCGAGCGAAGTTGTCGTCGGCGGCGTACACGATCAGGCCGGCCTGCTGGAAGTTCCGCACCGTATCGACGCCCAGATCGATGCTGAGCTTGGTCTCCACGATGTAGTCGCCGGCCGGTGCGTCATGGACCAGAACCGACGCGGTGTTGCCGGTGCCCACCAGGTCGGCGGCCTGCGTCGGCCACCGCAGCGCGCCGCCGCCGACTGTTGCGTTCAGGTCCTCCCGGACCCAGCTCCAACTGGAGCTGAGCGTCGAACCGTCGAACTCGTCGGACGCCGACCGGATTAGCCCGCCCGGTTGCGGATCGTGCGCCGGCGGCTCCGCGCCGCCGCTACCCTGGTGCCGGCGCGTGACGGGCGCGGGCTGCGGCGTGTCGGAGGCCCACCGCCCGTTGCGGACGGTCGGCCAGCCGTGCTGCCAGTCCAGCCGGTCGATGAGCATCGGTCGGCGGTTGATGCCGTACGGCTCGTTGAGGTGGGGCACGTTGCGGTCGATCGCGTGGTACACGAGCCAGTCCTGACCGGCCAGATCGGTGACGACCGCGTTGTGCCCGGTGCCGATCCATCGGTTGCCGTTGGGCTGGATAACCGGGGTGCCGCCGACCCGTGAGGTCAGCAGCGACACGCCGGCACGGTCCACGAACGGACCGGCGGGGTTGCGGGAGCGGCCCGCGAACACGCTGTATCCGGTGGTCGGACCGGCGCAGCAGTTGGCCGCCGATCCGAACAGGTAGTACCAGCCGTCACGACGGATGACGTAGGCACCCTCGTAGCGGTTGTCGATCGTGACCTGGGTGGGTGTACCGGCGGTCCGGAGTCCGTCGGCCGTGAGCGGCACGGTGAAGACGCCGCCGAAGTAGGAACCGTAGTAGAGCCACTGTCGGCCCTCGGCGTCGACGAGATGGGCCGGGTCGAATGTCCACAGGAAGCCGCCGTTTGGCGCGGGGCGCGGTCCGACGATGGGACCGCCGCTGTCGGTCCATGGTCCGAGCGGTGTAGGCGCGGTCGCGACGCCGATCGCCGAGTCGGCGCCGGCATTGAGCGTGGTGTCGGTGACGGTGTAGTAGAGGACGTAGCGGTCGCCGATCCGCCGGATGTCCGGCGCCCACAGGCCAGCGGTCGGCGTGGCCCACGCCGGTCGGGTGACGGCGGAGAACGCGTCACCGGCGTACGTCCAGCTCACGAGGTCGTCCGAGCGGAGGATCGGGAGCATCCGGTGGGTAGTCTCGCCGGACTTGAGCGGGTCGCTGGTGCCGAAGGCGTACCAGGATCCGTCGTCGTCGCGGATCACGGCCGGATCGGCAAACGTGTCCGCCGCGGGGGCGGAGACCGGGTTGACGTAGGTGGCGGGCTGGTTTGCCGGTTGCCCGGGTTGGGCGCTCGCCGGCGGCGCTACGCCGACGCCGATCATGCTGAGCATCGCGGCCACGATGGCGATTCGGTGGGACGGTTTCATGAGGGCTCCTCGGTCACGGACGGCGTTGAGGTCCTGCAGTCGGTCCGTTGACGGTCGGCCGGCCGTCGGACCAGGTCACTCCAGGTACATCACGTACCGGTCGGCGGCGAGTGCGATCACCTCGGGCGCCCACGTCCTGCCCGGGGCGGCCCACGCCGGCAGCTTCGGCAGCGCGTCGCCGGCAGGCGTCCAGGTGACCAGGTCGGGCGAGGTCAGCACCGGGACGTTGCGCCCGCCGGCGTTGGTGTGTACCAGGTACCACGTGTCGCCGATCCGGAACGCCTGCGGATCGGCCGCGTCGCCGGCGTACACGGGGTTGGTGAAGGTGCTCACCGCGGGAGTCTTGTCGGAAGGCTCGCACCCACCCGACACGAGGACGGCGAGGACTGCTGCGGCCAGTGCACGGCTCACCCCTTCAGCCCGCTGCGCGAGACGCCTTCGATGACGTACCGCTGGGCGAGGACGAACAGCAGCAGCGCGGGAACGCTGGCCAGCACGGCACCGGCCATGATGACCGGGTAGTCGGCGATGTAGGCGCCCTGCAGCAGGCCCAGCCCGGCCGGCAGCGTGAGCCGATCGGCGCTGAACAACACGAAGATGGGCCACAGGAAGTCGTTCCAGTTGCTCAGGAACGACAGCACCGTGAGCGTGGCCAGGGCGGGCCTGGACAACGGCAGTACCACCCGCAGGAACACCTGCCACTGGTTCGCGCCGTCGAGGATCGCGGCCTCCTCGAGCTCGCGCGGCAGCGTCAGGAAGAACTGTCGCAGGAAGAACACGCCGAACGCGCTGGCGGCGCTGGGCACCACCACGACGGCCAGGGTGTCCAGCCAGTCCAGCGTGTCGGCGATGAGGAAGCCCGGGATGATGAGCGTGGCGGGCGGTACGAACAGCGTTGCGACGATCATGGCGAAGATCATTCGACGGCCGACGAAGCGCATGCGGGCCAACGCGTACGCGGCCGTCGACGCCGTCACCAGCACCAATGCGGCGTGCAGGGTCGCGGCGAGCATGCTGTTGACGAACCAGAGCAGCACCGGGTTCTGTGAGCCGGGCTGGAAGAGCCGGTCGTAGCCGTAGGTGGAGACCGGGTCCGGCAGCCAGGTGGGCGGGCTCTGCTGTGCCGTCGAGTAGCTCTTCAGCGAGGTGAGCACCATCCATACCAGCGGAACCACGAACACGGCCGCGAGGGCGACCAGGACGAGGTAGCGCGGGATTCGGCTCCTCTCTGTCT
Organism: Micromonospora sp. SL1-18; assembly: GCF_047921505.1. Classification (NCBI taxonomy): domain Bacteria; kingdom Bacillati; phylum Actinomycetota; class Actinomycetes; order Micromonosporales; family Micromonosporaceae; genus Micromonospora; species Micromonospora sp. SL1-18. The sequence continues at coordinate 8,284 of NZ_JBLROA010000050.1, forward strand.
TCATTCAGTCCTCCCGGTACCGGAAGATCCGGAAGTTGGCCACGCTGACGAGCACCAGCATCAGGGTCAACGTGATGCTCATCGCAGCCGCCCGGCCGGCGTCGTTCTGCGCGAGGCCCCGCTCGACGACGTACGACACAACCGTGCGGGTCTCGTTGCCGGGCGCGCCCTGTGTGATGAGGTAGGACTGGCCGAACATGTTGGCCGAGGCCAGGATCGTCGTGGTGACGACGAACAGCAGCACCGGCCGCAGCCCCGGCAGCGTCACGTTGCGAAACTTGTCCCACGTGCTCGCGCCGTCCATAGCGGCCGTCTCGTACAGCTCGGCCGGGATGTCCTGCAGGCCGGCGAGGTAGATGACGGCGTTGAAGCCGCAGGTCCACCACACCGTGACGCCCACCAGGGACACCCACGCCCACGGCGTGGCCGTCACCCACGGGGTGTCCGACGGCAGGCCGAACAGGCCGAGGAGGTGGTTGACGAAGCCAAGGTTGGCGTCGAGCAGGAACCGCCACAGCAGGCCGATGACCGCCACGCCGAGCACGTACGGAGCGAAGTAGAGGGCGCGGAAGAACGTCCGTCCCGGGAACGACCGGTTGAGCAGGAGCGCCATGCCGAGCGGTAGCACGACCAGCAGCGGTACCGACGCCACGGTGAAGATCACGGTGGCCTGTATGCTCTCCCACCAGTCCCCGTACACAAGCGAGTCGGACGAAAACAGCTCCGCGTAGTTGTCCAGGCCGACGAACGGCTTGTTCGGCAGTTGGAAGTCCCACTGGTGGAGGCTGAGCCACACGCCGAGCACGATCGGCAACAGGCCGAAGACCCCGAAGATGAGCAGGTACGGCAGCAGGAACAGGTAGGGGGTCGCCCGGCCGTGCATGACCCGGGCTGCCGGGGGCGACGCGTCGACCCGCGCCGTCCCCGTCACGGTCGGTTCGGCCACAGGCGGAGCGGCCATCGTCTGTCAGCTCCCGTACTTCTTGCGATTGTCCTCGAGGAGCTTGTCGGCCTTCGCGACGCCGTCGTCCAGCGCCTGCTTCGGTGACTTCTTGCCCAGCACGGCCTCGTTGAAGGCGGTGTAGAACAGGTTCGTCACGTCGCCGATGCCCGGTGCGGCCGGTGGGAACGCGGCATCCGGAAGTTCGGTGGCCAGCGTGTTGACCTCGGTCAGCTCGGCGAACTTCGGGTCGTCCAGCACCGAACGGCGCGCGGGCACCTGGCCACCGGCGGCCCAGTCCAGCGAGTGCTGGCTGAGCCAGTTGACGAACACCTTGGCGCCAGCGACCTTGTTGACGTCGGCACCGCGCGGCTGCTGGACGATCGTGAAGTTGTGTGAGTTGGCCCAGACGGACTTCTTCGACCCGATCTGCGGCATCGCCGCCACGCCCCACTGGACCTCCGGGCTCTTCTTCAGATCGTTGATCTGCCAGATCCCGTTGACGTTGAAGGCGTTCTTGCCGCTCTTGAGCGCGAGGTAGTCGGCGTCCTGGCCGACGTTGGCCGGTGAGTGCCCGTCGGTGACCAGCTTCACGCACCAGGTGACCGCCTCCACCGCCTCCGGCGAGTTGAACGTCGCTTTGGTGGCGTCCCCGTTGTAGAGCGAGCCGCCGAACTGGTACACCAGCGAGTATCCGGTCATGCCGCCGGTGAACTGGAACGGGCTCATCCAGAAGCCCTGGATTCCCTTGCCCTTCAAGGCGGCCAGCGCCTCTTCCAGCTCGGACCGGTCCGTCGGCGGCTTGTCCGGATCCAGGCCGGCCTGCCGCAGCAGCGTCTTGTTGTAGTAGAAGCCCACCGGGTGCATGTCCAGCGGGATACCGTACCGCTTGTCCTGGTACAGGCCGCCCTTCCACACCGTCGGAGCGAAATCCGCCTCGGTCAGCCCGAGGGCCGAGGCGACGTCGTCGACCGGCTGGATCACCTTGCGAGCCGCGAAGGTCGCGAGCTGGTCCATGTGCATGACCGCGATATCGGGGCCGTTGCCACTGTTCACCGCGCCGGGCAGCTTCGCGTAGTAGTCCTCCCACCGGTAGGTGGCGACGGTGATCGCGATGTTGGCATGCTCGCCGTTGAACTGGTCGACCAACTTCTTGAAGATGTCGCCGTCACCGCCGGTGAAGCCGTTCCACAGGTTGAGCGAAACCTTCGGGCCGTCGTATGTCTTGCCGCCGTTGCCTGATGCGGTGCCGCCCTGGTGGTCATCGTCGCCGCAACCGGCGAGGCCCAGGGCGGCGGCGGCTCCGACGCCGAGGCCCAAACCGAGCAGCCGACGACGGCTGACCTCGGCGCGCTGGACAGTCATGTGAGCCCTCCTTCAGGGAGTCTCGGAGGTGGGAAGGTGATAGCGGATGAGATTCCAGGAGGCCGGCAGGAGCCGGACGGCGGACCGCCCGGCGTCGACCGAGGGCCGCTCCCGTGCACGGGGCACGACCCGGTCCGGGTCGTCCGCGGTGTTCACGGCGTCGGGTTCGGTGCCGGCGTCGAGAGCGAGGTGCTCCGCGCCGGCGAGGCCCGGCAGGCCGCGTAGATCGATGTCGAGCCGAATGTCGTCACCCCCGCGGTTGACCGCGAAGACGACGAGCCCTCCGGTCTCCTCGTCGTACACGGCAACGGTGTCCACCGAGGACACCTCACCGTAGCGGGCGGTGTCGTGCGAGGGCCCCACCGGTTCGGTGCGCAGCACCGTGCCGCGGGCGTACCGCGCGTTGAGCGCGAATGGATGGAAGATGCTCTGCCGCCGCGCCGGCCCGCCGTTGATGGTGCGAATCGGCGCGATCACGTTGACCAACTGGGCCTGGCACGCCACACCGACCCGGTCGGCGTGGCGCAACAGCGTGACCAGCAGGTCGCCGACCACGACCGCGTCGGTGGCGGTGAAGGTGTCCTCGATCAACGCCGGCGCCTCGACCCAGCCGCGCCGGCCCAAGTCGGCTTGCAGGCGCTGCTGGTACCAGACGTTCCACTCGTCGAAGGACACCATGAGGCGGCGCTTGTGCCGCTGTTTGGCCGCGACGTGGTCGGCGGTGGCGACGACCTCCCGGATGAAGGCGTCCATGTCGACGGCGGAGGCGAGGATGCTGGGCCGGTCGCCGTCCGAGGGGTCGTAGTAGGTGTGCGCGGAAATGTAGTCGACGTGTTCGTAGGTGTGCTCCAGAACGGTGGCCTCCCACGCGGCGAACGTGGGCATCCCCCGGTTGGAGCTGCCGCATGCGACAAGGCTCACGGATGGATCGATCATCTTCATAGCGCGGGCAGTCTTGGCCGCCAACCGGCCGTACTCGTCGGCCGTCTTGTGCCCGACCTGCCAGGGACCGTCGAGCTCGTTGCCCAGGCACCACAGCCGGATGCCGTACGGCTCCTCGGCTCCATACTTACGGCGCAGGTCGGAGAAGTGCGTGCCGCCCGGATGGTTCGCGTACTCGAGCAGGTCGCACGCCTCCTGCACACCCCGCGTGCCGAGGTTGACGGCCATCATCGGCTCGACGTCGGCGGCGCGGGCCCAGCGCATGAACTCGTCAAGCCCGAACGCGTTCGTCTCGATGGTCTTCCAGGCCAGGTCGAGACGGCGCGGCCGGTCGGCGGCCGGACCCACTCCGTCCTCCCAGCGGTACCCCGAGACGAAGTTGCCGCCTGGGTAGCGCACCACCGACACCCCCAGCTCACGGGTGAGCTCGAGGACGTCGCGCCGCAGGCCATCCTCATCTGCGGTGGGGTGTCCCGGCTCGTACACCCCGCCGTAGACGCACCGACCCATGTGCTCGATGAACGATCCAAACATGCGCCGGCTGACTGGCCCGATACGAAATGCCGGATCGATGCTCACTCGCGCCGTTTCCACCCCAGCCCTTCCTTCGAGCGTGTGCAGCCTTCTTACAACGTTGTAAGCAACGTTGTAAAGAGCTCGACAACCGGTAGTGTGCGATCCGTAACGTCGGGAGAGAGAGGGTGCGGCCGTGCGGCACAGGCTCAAGGACGTCGCCGAACGGGCCGGGGTATCGGTAAAGACCGTGTCGAACGTCGTCAACGGGTACATACACGTGCGACCCGACACCCGCGCCCGCGTCCTGGAGGCCATCGCCGCGCTCGACTACCGGCCCAACATCAGCGCCCGCAACCTACGCCGCGGCCGCACCGGCATAATCGCGCTCGCCGTGCCCGAGCTCGACATCCCGTACTTCGCCGAGCTCGCCAAGCACGTGGTCAGCGCCGCCGCGCGGCACGACTTGACCGTACTGATCGACCAGACCAACGGTGACCCGGAGCAGGAGCGGCTGGTGGCATCGGGCATCCGCGACCACATGATCGACGGGCTCATCCTCAGCCCCCTGGCGCTGGCCGGCGCCGACCTCGACGCCAGCGCCACGACCACTCCCATGGTCCTGCTCGGCGAACGGGTCACCCACGGCCAGGCCGACCACGTCGCGATCGACAACGTCGCCGCAGCGCAGGACGTCACCGCACACCTCGTGGCGCTGGGGCGCCGGCGCATCGCCGCGATCGGCGCCCAGCACACGGCCGAAGCCGCCACCGCCCGGCTGCGGCTGGCCGGCTACAGCGAGGCACTGCGCGCCGCCGGCCTCGCCCGCGACGAGGAGCTGATCGTCCCGGCGCTGGCGTGGCACCGGGCCGACGGCGCCGAGGCGATGCGCGCCCTGCTGGCCGCCGGAGCCCGCCCCGACGCGGTGGTCTGCTTCAATGACACGCTGGCACTGGGCGCGATGAGGGCGCTTCACGACGCCGGCCTGCGAGTGCCGGACGACGTCGCGGTGGTCGGGTTCGACGACATCGAGGACGGCCGGTTCTCCGTGCCGACGCTGACGACGGTGGCGCCGGACAAGGCCGATCTCGCACGGATCGCCGTCGACCTGCTTGCAGCCCGGCTGGCAGCCACCGATCCGCCACCGCGCGAACAGACCGTGCCGCACCGGCTGATTCCCCGCGAAAGCACCGGGACGGCGCTCAGCCCTCACCCGTGACGAGCGCCGTCTTGGCGGAGTGCGGCACGGACGACGCCCAGGGCGTCGATCGGATCTGATTGCCGTAGGCGCGGGCGGCGTCGCGGGCGTTGGCCAGGAGCGCGATCTGCTTGCCCGGGCGAAGTGGGATGACGGGCAGGTCCGCGCGGACGTGCGTGTGTTCGTCGCGCAGCAACTGGGTGACTCGGATGCGGTTCTGGTCGTGGACGAAACGGGAGATCTGAAGAAGGGCCGTCACCTGAAACGCCTGGTAAGCCGGGCCAGTCAGCGGGGTGGGGCGCCGTCGAGCGGCAGGAGGATCTGGACGGTCGTTCCCGGGCCAGGCAACACCTGCACGGTTCCGCCGTGCGCAGCGATGATCTCCTTGGTGATCGGCAGGCCCAGGCCGCTGCCACCGTCTGCGCGGGACCTGCTGTCGTCAAGCCGGACAAAACGGTCGAAGATTCGCTCGCGCTGCTCCTCGGGAACGCCCGGCCCGTCGTCGGCGACGTCAACGCAACCCCACCCGTCGCGGACGGCCACCCGCAGGACCACCTCGGTGCGTGCGTGCCGGGCGGCGTTGTCGACCAGGTTGCGCAGGGCCCGGCCGAGGTCGTGCGCGTCGCCGCTGACCCGTACGGGGGCGAGCTGGGCACGGACGGTCAGGTCCGGTCGACGGGTGGCGATCCGGTCCCGCTCGGTATAGGCGAGGTCGTCCAGATCGACGTCGTCGTGGCGCCGGATGGGACCGCGCTCGTCGATGCGCGCCAGCAGGAGGAGGTCGGAGACGAGGCGACCGAGGCGCTCCGACTCCCGGTGCAGCAGCCCGACCAGTTCGGCAGTGGCGCCGGGCAGTGACGCGATCGCCAGCCGGTCCAGTCCCGCCTGCAAGGTGGCCAGCGGGCTGCGCAGTTCGTGGCTCGCGTCGGCGACGAACCGCCGTTGACTCGCTGCCGCCGTCTCCAAGCGGTCGAGCATGCCGTTCATCGTCTCGGCCAGCGCCGCCACCTCATCGTGCGCTTCGGGCACCGGCACCCGGGCGTGCAGGTCGCGGGCGGTGATGCCGGCGACCCGGCCGCGGATCGCCTCGACCGCGTGCAACGACCGACCAACGAACAGGAACACCGCCGCGCCGATCACCAACAGCATCGGCGGCAGCCCGACGGCCAGGATCGCGGCGACGGCCTCCGTGCTCTCGTTGACCGGCCGCAGAGACTGCGCCACCAGCACCGTGCGGGCGCCAGTGCCGGTAACCACCCCCTCGGCGACCACCCGATACGGGTCCTCGTCGGCGAACGGCAGCAACCGTTGCTCCCGCAGCACCTCGCCGGGTTGGGGGCGCAGAGGGGACAGCGGCGCGATGCCGACGAGCGCCGCCGAGGCGGCCTCCACCTTTCCGGACGGGGCGAGGACCTGCACCAAGGTCTGCTCCCCGGGACTGGGCTTCAACGTCTGGTCGATCGCGCCCTGGCCGCCGGCGGCCACTGCCGAGGCCACCTCGGCGGCCCGTTGCCGCGCCGCCGCGTCCACGTTGCCGATCAGATCCGCGCGGGCCAGGTAGACGAATGCCGCCGCCGCGACGGCGAAGGCGAACGCCACCGCCAACGCGGCGGCCAGCGCCGATCGTAGGCGCACTCCCAATCGCCGGCGCACCCATCGGACCAGCCCCCGGAGGGGCTCGCGTGTGCCCACCACCACGGCAGCGTGGTCACCCTGACACCGAGGGAGTCCTGAGATGACTGGCGGCGCGCTCTCGCCGGTCGTGCCGTCAGCCACCGTCGGCCGCCAGCCGATATCCCATGCCGCGCTCCGTCTGGATCGCCGCCCGGCCGAACGGCTGGTCGATCTTGCGGCGCAGGTAGCCGATGTACACCTCGACGATGTTGGGATCGCCGTCAAAGTGGGCGTCCCAGACGTTCTCGATGATCTGGGCCTTGGACACCACGTCGCCGCGGTGCCGGACGAGAAACTCCAGCAACGCGAACTCCCGTGCGGTCACCCGGACCGGCTGCCCGCCCCGGGTGACCAGCCGCCGCGCGGGATCCACCGCCAGGTCGCCCGCAGTCATCACCACCGGGCGGGCGGGGGCGCCCCGACGGACCAACGCCCGCAGCCGGGCCACCAGAACCACGAACGAGAAGGGCTTGGTCAGGTAGTCGTCGGCGCCGAGATCCAGGGCGTCGGCCTGGTCGTACTCGCCCTCCTTGGCGGTGAGCATCAGCACCGGCGTCCAGATTCCCCGCGACCGCAACTGTCGGCACACCTCGTAGCCGCTGAGGCCGGGCAGCATGATGTCCAGCACGACGACGTCGTAGGCGTACTCGCTGGCCGCCCACAGCCCATGCGAGCCGGTGTGCTGCACGTCGACGGCGAAGCCCTCATCGGCCAGGCCGGCGCGGAGCACCTCAGCAAGCGCCGTTTCGTCCTCGACGACGAGTAGTCGCACCAGATCCGCCTTTCTGTCCCAAGCCCCGCCATCCGCGGCGGGTCGACGTCGCTTCCGATAATCCCTCCGGGATGACCCGGCGACCCGGCCCGGACATCGTGGGTACCTCGACGCGCGTTCACCGCTGTGGCACCGCGGCCCTCCGGTCCACCGGAACCACCGGCACGGGGACGTCCCGCTTTGTCATGCTCAGGTAGAGAATCAGGACCACGATCGCCACCAGGAAGGATCCGCTGGTGAGCACGGTGCCGAGACCGAGACCGCCGTCGTCGCGAGCCTGGGAGAGATAGTCACCCAGCGACGCGCCGAGCGGGCGGGTCAGCACATAGGCGATCCAGAACGCCAGGATCGGATTCATCCACGACCCGGCGTACGCGGACGCCACCACGGCGATCAGCGCGACGAAGATCAACCCAGAGCGCCAGTATCCCAGATCGAGACCCTCCGCCAGCAGGTCGCCGGCGGCAGTTCCGAGCGCAAAGGTGAACAAAATCGCCGCCCAGTAGAAGCCCTCCCGACGCGTGGTGACGATCGAGTGGATCGACAGCGTCCCCTCGCTGCGGTGCCAGACAACGAAGGTGGCCACGAGAAGCATGGCGAACACCGCGGTGCTCACCGCCAACGGCACGCCGAGGTTATCGGTCAGGTTGTCCGTGATCAGCGTGCCGACAATGCTGATCAACACGACCGCCAGCCAGTAGATCCCCGCCACATACCGGGCCGCTCGGAACTGCCAGACCAGCACGGCAGCCAGCCCGACGCCCATGATCAGCGTCGTGCCCGTCAGGCCGAGGTGCAGGTTGACGTTGAGAAAGTCTGCTGCGGTTTCGCCCACTGTCGTCGACAGCACCTTGATGATCCAGAAGTAGACGGTGACTTGCGGAACCTTGTTCATCATCTGCCGGACCCGTAGCGGGTCGCTTTGCGTGTTCAGTGTCATACGCGGCAAACTTCCACTCTCATCCTGAGAGCAGCCTGAAGCGCCGCGCTGGCCCGGTCAGACGTCCACCAGCTCGATGCCGTCATAGCCGACGACGACCACACGCCGCTCATACACACGTAGGAGCGCGTGAAGCGGTCCAACAGGACACGTTTCCCAGAATCTCGGACATGATGACCGCCGCACCTGTCCCCAGAGGGTGGGCGACGAATACAGTTCCGCCGGTGGACAGCTACATCGAGCTCACGTCCTGCCAGAGCTGGCCGGGCAATGCGCTCGACCGCATCAACGGTCTCGCTGACGGATCGCCCGGCTTCGCGTGGCGTCTTGTCAACATCCACGCGCTCTACTGAAAGGAGCACATCAAATGGGCAGGCTGGTAGTGACCGAATACATATCCGTTGACGGAGTCGTGGAGGGCCCCAGCGGCAGTGAACAATTCGCACGCACGGGCTGGACCGATCACTTCTCCCGCGGCCAAGACGGCGACCAGTTCAAGGTAGACGAGACGATGGCCGCAGACGCCCAACTGCTCGGCCGCGTCACATACGAACTGTTCGCGGCATCCTGGCCGCAATACGAAGGCGATTTCGCCGACAAATTCAACGCGATGCCGAAGCACGTTGTCTCTTCCACGCTGAACGACCCGAAATGGAAAAACACGACAGTCCTCAAGGGCGATCTGGTCGAAGAGGTCACCAGGCTCAAGGGGCAGTACGACCGGGACATCCTCGTGCACGGTAGCCCGCAACTGTCTCAAGCGCTCATCGAGCACGACCTGGTCGATGCCCTGCACCTTTTCGTGTATCCGATCATCGTCGGCGCGGGCAAGCGCCTGTTCGACGGCACGAGCGAGACGAAGCGCCTGCGGCTCGCCTCGGTACGAACCTTCGGCGACGGCGTTCACCTCCTGGTCTACGAACGCGCCGTCTGAGGGTCGAAACCTGCACTTCATGGGCGCGTTCGCAGCATGACGCCCGGCACAGCTACAGGCGGTAATGAGACCATCCTGGTGTCCGTGCTATCGACGCGAGCGGCGGCCATGCAGCGCCTCCACGGTCTGCGCCAGCCGACGCTGACGGGTATCGACCTTCTTGGCTTGCTCAATCCATTCGGTGTAGCCCCGCTGTTGGCTCGTCGTGAGTCCATCGAAGAAGGCCTGCGTCTCGGGATCGGTGGCGAGAGCTGCACGCAGGTCCTCGGGGACGGCGACCGGCGCAGGCTCTGTCGCGAGCTCGATCTCGACGTCGAGCCGGTCACCGGCCGTTATGCCTGTGGCGCTCCGGATCGCAGCGCTGACCGGGATCATGACCTGGCCGGACATTGTGCCCAGGCCCGTCTGGAAGGCGTAGCCGTTGAGCGTGACGTTGACCCGTGGCCTGCGGCCTCCGCCCAGGGCATCGATGACGTGCTCCGGAACGGGAACGCCCGTTGCCGTTATCCCATTGAGGCGTAGTTCGGCATCAAACCTCATCACGTACCACCAATCAAGTCATTGTCTCGCCGCCGCCAAGGGTAAACCGGAATAAACGACCGCTAAATCGTCTGCTACAGGACCAACGGTTTTGTCCAGCGACCAACCTTCCTGGCATGCGGGGCTGCCGGTCAGCGTCGTGCGATGACGGGGTGCGGGATCGTGCGGTAGGCGGCGATCGAGATCATCGCCAGCCAGGCCCAGGTGACCAGCACCGTGATCCAAATGAGTCCGACGCCGCCGGGAAACGCGGACAGTGCCCCGCCGGCGAGGAAGGCCACAATGATGACCACTCCCGCGATTCTCGACCATGTCGTTCCTCGCGATTGGCGTCGGTTGAGCCAGGAGCCGGCGATGATCGCGGCGATGCCGACGCTGACGAACGCCACGCCGCCGAACACGAAGTGGAGAATGCCAGCGGTGGTGAACTCTCCGCCGCCGGCCCCGGGTGGGAAGCTCTCGGTCGCGTCCGGTGGAAAGATCGCGCTGAGCACGAGGCATGCCCCGTACACCGCGACCAACACCCCGGCGGTGCGCGACCACTCGGGGGTGCGCAGCAGCCCGATCGCGGCGACGATCGACATCAGGCCGGAGAGGACGAGGTTCAGCCATTGCAGCCAGCCGAGGTCTCCGATGAGCAGCAGGCTCAGCGCGTCGCGGGTCAGGTCGAATCCCGGCCGGGTGACAGCGAGGGTGAGGCCGAAGAGGAGATAGAACGGGCCGGCGACGACTCCCCACCCCAGCATCGAGCGGGTGACTGCCGTGCCACGGTCAAAGCCGGACCCGGGCTCTGTTTCTGCCATTTCGTACTCCATTTTGGGTCGTTGTTGGTGCATGCACCGCGGTCCACACGATGCCGAACTTGCTCGAGGTTGACAAGGACGAGCAGCAGGGCCGCACGGCCAATGCCCGGCGCCCAACCTGGCAACCACCTGCTGATCCCATCTCCTCCTTTTGGTCGGCCACGCTGAGCGAACGTAACGACCGCCATCCCGGCGAGCAAACGTCGAACATCAGTCAGATCGCGAACGCGGGCGACGGGGCTTCTCGCCCGGTGATGTGCTCCTATTTGGTGATGCGTCGTTGTAGCGTCCCCACTGCTAAGAATGTCCCGGTCTCCTTCTCCGACTCCCAGCAGGAGGCGGGTCACCTCTGGGCCGATATCCGCCGAACGTCGGTTGTTGATCGACACCCGGTGGTGTAAACGTCACCTGAGCGTTCGCAACCATGCGGGCGTAGAAGTGGAGTAGACATGCATCCCTGGAGAGTGCTGCCCTTCACAGGCCGACGCCGGCAAGTCGCCCGGCTTGCCGGCGTCGGGGTGCTTGCCACCAGCCTCGCCGTCATCGGCGGCGCCACCCCGGCCGTCTCGGCCCCGACCCCCCATTTCACACCGGCTCCCGAAGGCTCCGTCGTCACCCACCTACCCCTGGGGCTCAGCAACGCGCTGACCACGGTCATGGTCGAGCTGTCCGGCGACCCGGTCACCGTGGCCGACGCCGCCGCCGCGACGCCGCTGACCAGCAGCGAGAAGCAGTCCCGCCGCAGCCAACTGCGCGCCGCGCAGGTACCGGTCGAACAGCGGGTCCGGGAGCTGGGCGGCAACGTCGTGGGCAACTACCAGTCCGCGTACAACGGCATCAAGGTGCGGATCCCGGCGCGCAATGCCGCCGCGCTCATGGACATCCCGAACGTGGTCGGGCTGCACCGTGTCCAGCTGATGGAGCCGGACAACGTCCGCGGCGTACCGCTGATCGGCGCGCCCGCGGTATGGAACGGCCTCAACGGCTTCCACGGCGAGGGCATCAAGGTCGCTGTCATCGACACCGGCATCGACTGGACCCACGCCGACTTCGGCGGGCCCGGCACCGCGGCCGCCTACGAGGCGGCGCACGCCGCCGAGACCCAGCCGGCCAACCCGGCCTACTTCGGGCCCAACGCGCCGAAGGTCAAGGGCGGCATCGACCTGGTCGGCGACAGCTACAACGCCGACCCGAGCAGCAAGTCGTACCAGCCGGTGCCGCACCCGGACTCGAACCCGTTGGACTGCAACGGGCACGGTACGCACGTCGCCGGCTCGGCGGTCGGCTTCGGCGTGCTCGCCGGCGGCACCACCTACACCGGCTCGTACGACCAGACCACGGTCAGCGGGCACTCGTGGCTGGTCGGTCCGGGCGTGGCGCCCAAGGCCGACCTCTACTCCGTGCGGGTGTTCGGCTGCCAGGGTTCGACGGACATGACCGTCGACGCCATCGAGTGGGCCGTCAACAACCGCATGGACGTCATCAACATGTCGCTCGGCTCGTCGTTCGGCAGCGCCGACGATCCGAGCGCGGTGGCCGCCTCCAACGCCGCCAAGGCCGGCATCATCGTCGTGGCGTCCGCCGGCAACAGCGGGCCCAACCCGTACATCACCGGTTCGCCTGCCAGCGGCACCGGCGTCATCAGCGTCGCGGCCAGCGACTCGACCGCGAGCAACCCGGGCGCCCACCTCGCGTTGAGCACCGGGCCCACGGTGGACGCCATCGACGCCAACGGTGTCGCGTTCGCCGACGGCACCACGCTCCCGGTGAAGGTGCTCAAGACCGGATCGGCCATCTCGCTGGGCTGCGACCCGCAGGAGTACGTCAACGCCGGCGTGGCCGGCAAGATCGTCGTGACCAAGCGTGGTACGTGTGCGCGGGTCGCGCGGGCCGTCTTCGGCCAGCAGGCCGGGGCCGCGGCGGTGATCATGGTGAACACCGACGACAGTCTGCCGTCGTACGAGGGCCCGATCACCGAGAACCCGGACGACGGCAAGAAGTACAACGTCACGATCCCGTTCCTCGGGGTACGGGCGAGTGGCGGCACGGCGCTGCTGGCCGCGGACGGCGGCTCGGTGGCGCTGTCGGCGTTCACCATCCCGAACCCGAGCTTCCTCGCCCCGGCGAGCTTCAGCTCGGGTGGCGCGCGTACCGGTGACAGCTGGCTCAAGCCGGATGTCACCGCGCCGGGCGTCGGCATCTTCTCGGCCGCCAACGGGTCCGGCAACGGCTTCTCGGTGCTGTCGGGCACGTCGATGGCTTCGCCGCACACCGCAGGCATGGCCGCCCTGGTCCGCCAGGCGCACCCGACCTGGAAGAAGGTGGAGAACTGGAAGGCCGCGATCGTCAACACGGCCGACCCCGGCCAGGTCAACAACTACAGCACCAGGATCGCCGGTGCCGGCCTGATCCAGGCGGTGGGGGCGACGCAGACCCAGGTCGTCGCGCTCGGTGACAAGGGCACCGCGACGCTCAACTACGGCTTCGCGGAGCTGGACAAGGACTACGAGGCCACGAAGACGGTCAAGCTGCACAACTTCGGCAGCGTGGCCGCCTCGTTCAACGTGGCAGCGACCCGGGACGCCGGCCAACCGCACTCGGTCTCGCTCAGCAAGACCAAGGTGACGGTACCGGCGCGCGGCGATGCGGAGGTCGAGGTCCGGCTGTCCGTACCGTCGGCCACCGCGGGTGACTCGTCCAAGTTCCGCGACGTCGCCGGCCTGGTGCAGTTCACCCCGATCAGCGGCGGGAGCGACGGCGTGGCGCTGCGCGTGCCGTACTACCTCGTGCCGCAGGCGGTGTCGCACATCGAAACGAAGATCGACGAGAACGGGCTGACCAAGAACGGCTCGGCGACCGCGACGGTGACGAACAAGAAGGGCGCCACCACGGGTACCGCCGACTGGTACGCCTGGGGGCTGACCGACCGCAAGAACAAGGGCCTCGGCTCGAACGACGTCCGCGCCGTCGGCGTGCAGGCATTCCCGGGCGTGCTGGCGTTCGCGGTCAGCACGTACCACCGGTGGTCCAACGCGGCGGCCAACGAGTTCGACATCCGGGTGGACGTCAACGGCGACGGAGTCGATGACTACGCCGTGGTTGGCGCGGACTACGGTGCGTTGACGACGGGTAGTTCCAACGGGCTGATGGCCGTAGCGGTGTTCAACCTGAAGACCAACGCCGGCTCGATCCGATACCTGGCCGATGCGCCGACCGACAGCAGCAGCATTGTGCTGCCGGTGGACATCTCGCAGCTGTGTGCCGCCTCGTCGCCGTGCCTGTCGGCGAGCAACCCGCGGCTGAGGTACGGCGCGGTCGCCTACGGCCTGACCGACGGAACCGTGGACGTGGTGGACGGCGTGGCCTCGTTCAACGCGTTCGAGCCGGCGGTCAGCACCGGCATGTTCGACGTGGTGGCCCCGGGCGCCTCAGCGACCGAGACCGTCTCGGTCAACGCGGCCGAGTTCGCCAAGACCCCGCCGCTCGGGCTGATGATCGTCAGCCACGACAACCCGAGCGCGGACGAGGCGCAGCTCATCGAGCTGAACGCCAAGTGACCGCCTGACCGTACAAAACCAGTGGCGGTCGTCCTGGATCCGGGGCGGCCGCCACTGGCCTCTGGGCGAGTGGGACATGTCCCCGGCGCGGGACCAACTCGTCGACGCGTCGTTCCTGGCCTGGTTCAACGCCTCCGCCAAGCCGCTCGACACCGTGCTGCCCGAGGACGACTGGGCCCAGCGCCGTGTCGTCCGTCGTGCTGTCGACCGACGCCGCCCTCGGCGTGAGAGCGCCGCTGGCCGCGGGACAGTCGATCACGATCGGCCCGCGCACCCCCGTCGTGGTAATGCGGTCCACCTGACGCGACCCGCCGCACTGTTCTGGCGGCTCGACGCACGGGGCCGGCGCGGTTGGAGTCCGGGCCGGCCCCGTGTGGTGGGGTGCTGTGCGTTACGGCGCGGGGACGCCGTCGAGGATGCCCACCGCGTCGGTGCCCGGGGTGACGACGAGCTTGCGGGTGAGGGTGTAGGAGCCACCCGCCGGCACGTCGACGTTGAACCGACTCATCACCCAGTTGCCCGCGGCGTAGACGTCGAAGGCGCTGGCCGGCGTGCCGTAGACGAGACCGAAGACCTGCGGGTCGGTCCCGGTCATGCCGATGTACGGCTTGGTCGGGGCGTACGCCGCCGTCGCACCCGGCGTCACGATGCCGGCACCCGGGATGACGCTGGCCTGGCCGGCCGCGTCGTGGTCCATCGCGTCACCGGTCCACACGCTGAGTGGAGCCGAGCCGGAGTTGCTCAGCTCCGTCGAGACCGTGGCGAAGTTGTCGCCCGGCTTCAGCGTGTACGTCGTCGCCGCCGTCAGACCCGTGAAGCCCTTAACCGGCCCGGACACCCGGACGACGGCCTTGTCGCCGGTCGCCTGGATGATCTGGATGTCGGTCGCCGCCACCGACCGGATGTCCCACGCGCTATCGCCGGTCGGCTGGGTCGCCGAGACGTAGGGCAGGTTGATCCAGTCGAACTGGTCGGCCATGCCGCGGACGGCGATGTCGACCGGCTTGCCGCGGGTGCCACCGGAGAGCTGAGAGTCGTTGTAGGCGTCGGCGATCGCCATCGAGAGCTTGTCGTTCTCGAGCATGACGTCGCCGTAGCCCGCCTCGACCAGACCCGAGCCGATCTGCTTGCCGTAGCTCGCCTCGACCCTGACCGGGCTCAGCGCGACGTCGGCGACGCCGCTGCCCGCCGCCGGCACGGTGACCGTGCCGGTGGCCGTCTGGTAGCCCAGTTTGGACACCTGGACGTCGTACTGACCGGTCGGGGCCTTGACGAGGTACCTGCCCTGGGCGTCGGTGCTCGCGGTCGCGACCACCGTGCCGGCCTGCTCGAGGGCGACCCGGGCACCGGAGACGGCGGCGCCGCCCGCGGTGATCGTGCCGGCCGCGCGAGCGGCGTCCGGGACGGCCGCGTCGTGCAGGTCGATCTCGTCGGCCCACTTCGCGATGTTGCGGGTGGGGTCGCCACCGTCGGTCGCGTAGTCGGTCAGGTGGTAGAAGGTGAACTGCTTGGTGGCACCGGGCGCCATCGTGGCGTCGTAGTAGAGACCCTCGATGTAGCCGTACGCACCGACCGCGGTCGGGGTGTCCAGTGCCCACGCGAGACCGTGGGCGGCCTGGCCGTTCGTGGTGGCCGCGTCAGCACCGACGTAGACGTAGTTCCCGGTCCAGCCCGAGGTCTTCAGACCCGGGTTGATGCCGCTGAACCCGGGGATCCGGCCGTTGTCGACCGAGCTGTCGGGGTCGATCATGTAGTTGAAGTAGCCCTGGTAGCCGGTCGTGCCCGTGTTGCTCAGCTTGACCGTCATCTTCACGATCGGAGCGTCGGGCAGGGTCTCGTAGCGGACCTGCGCCTTGATGGCCGGGTTCGCCCGGTACTGGCCGTTGCCGACCACGGCGGCGCCGTCGACCGCGAGGTCGGGCAGGTCGAGCTGGTCGTTCGGCCGGTCCCACGAGTCGGGCGGCGTGAGGCTCGGACGCAGCAGCATCTCGGCCCAGTCGAGGGTCTCGGCGCCGTTGGCGTCGTTGAGCATGAGGTCCGACAGCGCGCCCTGGCCCAGACCGCCGACGCCGTTGTTGCCGCCGACGCCGTTGTTGCCGGCGGTGTACGGCGTCACGGACGCCCGGATCTTGTCGTTGGCCAGGTAGTAGTACTCCATACCCGTGACGACGTCCGGGCGCGTGCTGCCGTTGCCGTAGTCCGGCGCGTACGTCGACTTGCCGGCGACCGGGTGGGTCACCTTGACCAGCTTCAGGTCGGCCGTCGCGTTGCCGGTGGTGCCGATCGTGACGCTGGACGCCGAACGGTCGTCGGCGATCAGGCCGCGCTTGGCCGCCGCGATGGTCCAGGTCGACGCCGGCAGGCCGATCCGGTAGTGGCCCTGGGCGTCGGTGCTGGTCACCGCGGTGTCCTGACCGGCGGCTCCGGCGGTGACCTTCGCGCCGGCGACCGGAGCACCCGTCTCCGGGTCGCTGACCGTGCCGGTCACGGTCGCCCAGCGCTGCGCGGACTCGCCGCCCGGCACGTAGGCGTAGAGGTTGCCGTCCCAGGCGCCCGTCACGACGGTGTTGCCGCTGACGGCCGGGCCGGCGCCCACCCAGGTGCCGATCTCGTGGCTCCACAGGATCTGGCCGGTGTCGGTGGCCAGGGCGTAGAACTTGCCGTTGTTGGCGCCGACGAAGAGCGTGTCGCCGGCCACTACCGGGCTGGACATGACGCCACCGTGGTAGATGTCGCCGGGCAGCACCCGCTCCCAGAAGACGTTGCCGGTCTGGGCGTCGAGGGCGACGACGGCGCCGCTCGGGAAGCCCATGTAGACGACGCCGTCCTTGACGGCCGCGGCGCTCGGCGTCGAGCCGCTCGAGACGAGCGAGGAGCGCGAGCTCCGGTAGGTCCACAACGTGGCACCGGTCTTGGCGTCACGGGCGGCGATGCCGTTGTTGGCACCGATGAAGACCTTGCCCTCGGCGGCGGTCGGTACGCCGTCCTGCCAGCTGCCGAGCGACTCGGTGCCGGTCCACTTACGGGCACCGGTGGCCAGGTCGTAGGCGAGCACCCGGTCGGCGGTCTGGTTGCCGATGTACACAGTGCCGTCCATGACGGCGGGGGTGCCGTCGCTCATCTGGTTGCCCGACATCGGGGAGGCCCAGATCTGGGCGCCGGTCTTGGTGTCGAGCGCCTTCAGGACGCCCTGGCTGCCGATGCCGTAGCGGGTCTGGTACGGCCAGAGCACCGTGTGGCCGGAGACGGCGGGCGAGTAGTAGCCGTAGGTGCGCTGGTTGTTGGGCGCGGGGGCCTGCTCCGGCACCGCTTTCCAGCGGAGCTCGCCGGTGACCGCGTCGACGGCGTACAGCTCCGAGCCTAGGGTCGGAGCGAAGATCAGGCCGTCGCCGTAGGCGATGCTGCCGTGGATCGACTGCGGCACCTCGAAGTTCCACAGCTCCTTGCCGTTCTTGAGCTGGACGGCGTGGACCCGGCTGTTGCCGTCGCCGTTCTCGTCGCGGGTGCCCGCGTAGACGACGCCGTCGTGGATCACCGGCGACCCGGTGAGGAAGGTGCCGTTGGTGCGGAAGCTCCAGGCCAGGCGGCGGCCGGCCTCCTGCGCCGGCGCGACACCGGAGTGGGCCTCGTTGCCGTGGTGCTGCTCCCAGTTGCCGCCGGCGACCGCCTGGAGGGCGGGCTCGCCGGTCAGCGTGAAGTCCGCCGACTTGGTCCAGGTCTTGCCGGCCGCGTCGACCACCTTCACGTCGATGCTGTGCTCACCGACCGTCTGCAGGCTGTCGGGCAGGTTGCTCTGCCAGGTGAACTCGCCGCTGTGGTGCAGCGGCATCCAGTTCTTGTCGCCGGCAATCCGGTAGCGCGCCGAGACGACCTCGTCGCCGGTGTCGTAGGCGTTGATCTGGATGCCCGGGAACTTCGCGGCCGGCACCTTCGAGCCCGGCGCGGGGCTGACGATGGTGAGGTGCTCGTTCTCGCCGTACATCCGGAACGGGTTGTCGAAGCCCGGACCCGCCATGTGGATGTAGCGGAAGCCGCGGGGCGCGTTGTCGATCGTGTACGAGCTCGACACGGTCTGGATGTGCTTCGCGGTCGACGCGAACGCCGAGTGGTTCTCGACGTGGTTGGAGTGCTCGTGACCGACCAGGATCAGCTGCGCCTTGTAGTGCTCGAGCACGTCACCGAAGGCGTCGTACGTCGACGGCGAGCCGAACGGGACGTTCATCGGCTGGTGGGTGAGGACGACGACCTCGATGTCGTTGGTCGGGTCGTCGTCGAGCGGAACGTTGGCGGCGAGGTCGTCCTTGAGCCAGTTCAGCTCCTCGTCGAACGGCGCCGAGCCGTTGTTCTCGAGCACCACGAAGTGCCGGTTGCCGTAGTTGAACGAGTACCACTCCGGACCAACTTTCTTGCGATAGTTGTCGATCTTGTCCGCGTACGCAGAGCCGCTCGCGTACTCGTGGTTGCCGACGGCCGGCCACACGCCGACGGCCGACTGCTGGGTGCCGCGACGATACGTGTCGAACTGCCCCTGGCTGGCGTCGTTGGTGAGGTCGCCGCTGACCGCGATGAAGCGCAGGTCGGTGCCCGTGGAGTTGATCTCGCGGATCTGGTCGGGCAGCTGTGCGTTGACGTGCGGGTCGGCGATGTTGGCCCAGGAGAAGGTGTCGCCGTCGGAGAGGTCGTCACGGACGAGCGCGAAGTCCGCGGTCGGCGTGGCGCCGTCGGCGAGCTGGCCGAGGTTGACCCAGAACCTGGGCTCCTTGTACTGGTCCAGGCCGAACCGGTAGCCCCGCGGCTGGCCGGCCCACACGATGTCCGTCTTGCGACGGTCGGTGGAGATCGTCAGCGAGTAGGAGCCGTCGGCGGCGGTCGTGGTGGCGACCTTGCCGTCGGAGACGCGCACGCCGGCCAGGCCGACCTCGTCGGGGTTGCGTTGGCCGTCGCCGTTGGCGTCGACGTACACGACGCCGCTGACGGTGGCCTCCGGCGGGTCGATGGCGGTCGCCGCGTACGACGTGAGCGGGCCCGCCACGACGCTGGCGGCGAGCCCCAGCGTGGTGGTGTACAGGACGACGCGCAGGCGCGCGCGTGTCCAGGTGAACGCGGACATCGGGATCCTTCGGGGTGGGGGCGGGAGATGGGTGTCAGGTCAGGAGCGGGGAGCGTTCGACGAACCAGACCAGACCGGCACCGGCGACGGCGACGGTCGCCGCGACGGTGCCGAGCGTGAGGGCGCGAGCGGCGACCGGCGTGGTCGCGGCCCTGCGCAGGAACAGCAGCGCCGGGAAGGTGATCGCGATGATCGCCAACTGGGTGAGTTCGATGCCGACGTTGAAGGAGACCAGGTCGGCCAGCGTCGAGGCCGACAGCGGTCCGTCGACGCTGAGCGCGCCCGCGAAGCCGAGCCCGTGCAGCAGCCCGAAGCCGAAGACCACGGGCAGCCGGTGGCTCGTCCTCGGCGAGAGCAGGTTGTCGACCGCGACGAACGCGATCGACAGCGCGATGAGCGGCTCGACGATCCACCCGGGCACGCTGACCCAGCCGATCGCGGCCAGCACCAGGGTCACCGAGTGTGCGACCGTGAAGGCCGTGGCGACCTCGACGACGTCGCGCAGCCGCTTCGCGCCCAGCAGCAGCGCCAGCAGGAACAGCACGTGGTCGAGCCCGAAGAGCAGGTGCTCCGCCCCGAGCCGGACGAACCGCGGGATCTCGCTGAGCAGGTCGGTGCGCCCCACGGTGATGCTGGTGCGGGCGGTGTCGAGCAACGTCGAACCGCGGCGGCCGTCGATGTCGTAGGCCACCATCGTGGTGGTGTCGTCGATGACGCCGTCGGAGGCGCGGAAGATGTCGCTGCGGACGGTGAGCGCGCCGGACGCCGGGCAGTCGTAGGCGAGCGCGACCCGCACCGCGCCGGAGTCGGCGAGTTCGACGCGGGCGTCGTCCTCAGCGATGCACCCGATCGAGCCGCGGCTCAGCCGCAGCCGCCCGCCGACGTACGCCGCCACGTCGCTCGCGTGCGCGTCCAGCGAACTGCGCCGCAGCTCGGTCGGCACCTCGGCGGCCGCGCCGTCCACGCCGACCGCGTCCGGGCTCAGGGTGCCGTCGAGACTCAGCAGCCGGGCGAGGACGTCGTACTCCACGTCGACGACAGCTGCGACGCCGTCGCCCTGGCTGCGCAGGTCGACCGCGACCGAGGTCGCGCGGACGTGCGCCCGCGCCGGAGCGGCGACGAGGAGCACGGCAACAAGGGCGGCGAGGAACGCCAGTGGACGCACAGGCAAGCACTTCCGTCGTGTGTGTGTTGGGGGGCGACGATCGTTCCCTGACCCTGCAGTGCTCGCTCCACACCAGGCAACTCAAGACGGCCCAATTCACCGAACCTTCCGCTGCCGGTCACCCCACCGGCCGAAAGCCGGGTTTTTGGGGGCGCCGAAAGCCGGCTTTTTGGGGCCCGGCTACGAGGCCCACACGCGAAGCCGGGTGAGCCCGGCGACGATCCCGACCCCCAGGGCGCGCCCGCACGAGCTGAGCATGACGTCGTCGACGTCGGCAGCGCGGCTCAACAGCAACTGGCTGAGCTCGGTGAGCAGCGACGCCGCGACCGTAGCCCCACGCCCGCCCGGCCAGGCACTCACCCTCGGTGGACGAACTCGCCAGCTCCTGGCCGGTCTGGGCACCGAGTCTGGGTCACTCCTCTCCACAGTCGGCGCCGCCGCCATCGGTGACGCTAACCGCCACTTGACCGCCTGCCGCTCGAGGTAGAACACGCGTCGGGGTGACATGGGGCGTGAAGGAGACGGTCCGGCAGTGTTCATGCGGTGTTTCGGTCCGATTGATTGCGTGAGGGTCGCCAGATTCCTATCCGTCGGTCCAGAGGAGACTTCATCGATGGCCACCGACCGAACCACCCCTTCACCTGAGCCTGCGTCAGGCGACAGCGCCGGGCAGGTCACCGGCGTCACCCGGCGCCGTGTCCTGCAGGGCGCGGGCCTCGCCGCCGGCGCCCTGGCTCTTGGCGGGCTCGCCGGGCCGGCCAGCCGTGCATTCGCCGGCAGCTCGGACGAGTATGTCCTGCCCACGGGCTTCCACGGCGACATGTCCGACCTCAAGCACGTCGTGATCCTGATGCAGGAGAATCGGTCCTTCGACCACTACTTCGGCCAGTTCCCCGGCGTCCGCGGCTTCGGCGACAAGCAGGCGCTCACCTTCCAGGACGGCACGAACGTCTTCCAGCAGAAGGACAGCACCGGGAAGATCGTCACGCCGAAGGTCGACGACGGTCCCTGGGGCAACGACCACGGGCCGTGGGGTGACGTCGACCACCGCAAGTGGGACCTGTGGGTGCGGCACAACGGCGCCAGCTGCATGAACTACCACTCCGGCGGCTACATGAGCTTCTACCACTCGATGGCCGCGCAGTACACGATCTGCGACCAGAACTTCTGCTCCGAGTTTGGGCCGACCGACCCCAACCGCAAGTACCTGTGGAGTGGTACCGCCAACAGCGAGACCGGCAACACTGACGAGTCCAACTACAGCCGCCCTTGGATCACCGTGCCCGAGCAGCTCCAGGAGGTCGGCATCGACTGGCGCCTTTACTCGGACAACAGCGGCAACGGGCGGCAGGGCTACATCAGCGCCTGGGTCGGCGACTACGGCGACAACGAGCTGAAGTACTTCAAGGGGTTCGACCCGAAGGGGCTCAGTCCCGACGACCCGAAGCTGCAGCCCGGCACCGGCCTGATCTGGCGCGGCAACTGCACGTACTACTCCGGCATGTCCTCGCCGAACAACGACTCCGAGCAGAACCTCGACGTCGTCCTGAAGGACTTCCATGACGCGTGCCAGCCGGGTGCGGCGTTCCCGCTGCCCGCAGTCTCCTGGATCGTTGCGCCGTACGGCTGGAGTGAGCACCCGTCCGCGGACGCCCTGCACGGCGAGCGCTACGTCAAGCGGGTGATCGACATCCTGCAGGGCAACCCCGAGATCTGGAACCACACGCTCTTCATCCTCAACTACGACGAGAACGACGGGAAGTTCGACCACGTGCTGCCGCCGTGGCCTGAGGCGGGTACGGCGGGCGAGTACGCGGGCTCCTACCCGCTCGGCTTCGGTCCGCGCGTGCCGATGCTGCTCGTCTCACCATGGACTCGCGGCGGCTACGTAGCCTCGGAGGTCTTCGACCACGTCTCGCCGATCAAGTTCCTGGAGAAGTGGGCCGCCTACCTCGGCAAGCCGTTCACCTGCCCCAACATCACCGAGTGGCGGCGTTCGATCGCCGGCGATCTGACCAGCGCGCTCGACTTCGCGCATCCGCAGGTCGACCCGGTGACCTTCCCGAATCCGGTCGACGAGCAGCCGGTGTCGGTCCCTGCCGACCACATGAAGCCGCGGCCGCTCTCGTTCCACCCGCACGCCACGCTGTCCGAGGACCGGGTCACGGGCAAGGTCACCGCCACCATGACTCTGGCCGGCGGTCCCGACGGCAAGGCCGTGAGCTTCCAGGCCTTCCCGGACAAGTACCGGGCGTTCTCCAGTACGCCGTTCACCGTCAGTGCGAACGCGCCGCGCGAGTACACCTGGGACAGCTCGACCACGGACGGCAAGTACGCGTTCTCGATCTACTGCAACGACGGATTCGTACGCTCGTTCGCTGGACAGCTCGTGCCCGCTGGGCAGCAGGACCTCGGCATCCCGCGTGTCGACGTCGACCTGAAGATGGCCGAGAACGGCCAGGAGGGCAAGGTCAAGGTCACGCTGTACAACGACGGCACCGAGCCGGTGCGCTACAAGCTGAGCGCGCACGACTACCTCGGCGGCACCCAGGTCGTTCACCTCGATGGCGGCAAGTCCAAGGTCGTCCCCTGGCCGACGACGGAGGGGTACTACGACCTCGTCATCACCGCTGACACCGGCACTGGCTGGACCCAGCGGTACGCCGGCCGCGTCGCGGCGATCGGAAAGGGCTGAGTCCTGGTGATCCGCACGCTTCGCACCCGCGTCGCCGCCGCGATGACGGCGGTGGTCGCGCTCCTCGTCGCACTTCTGGTCGCGGTGCCGGCCGCGCCGGCCGCGCCGACGTCTACCACCGAGGCCACTCCGGCCCTGAGCACCCCGACCACGACTGTGGCCGCCGGTGCCCCGATCACCTTCAGCTACTCCGCCCCGGCCGACCAGGTCTCCCGCACCAACTGGATCGGCTTCTACAAGCCCGGTCAGAAGCCGGGCCAGGTCGGGTCGACGTACTGGGTGTACACGGCGACCAACAGCCAGACCGTGCCTGGTACGGCGATCGCCAGCGGCACTCTCCAGTTCCCGGGCGTGGCTGCTGGAACCTACGAGGTCTACTTCCTCTACAACGACGGCTACACGATCATCGGCTCGAAGATCACCATGACCGTGGTGAACGCCCCGCTCGCCGCGTCACAGACGACCGCCGTGGTGGGTACGCCGGTATCCCTTTCCTACGAGGCGCCCGCCAATCAGCTGAGCACGAGCAACTGGATCGGTTGGTACCGCGGCAAGACGACCTGCGGCGTGGGATCGACGTACTGGCAGTACACCCAGACCGGTACGCACAACTACCCGCCGGCCGATTCGTCACCGGTCGCCGGCGGCACGCTGACCTTCACCGGCATGACCGTTGGGTCGTACGCCGTCTGCCTGCTCTACAACGACGGGCACACGATCATCGGATCGCCCCTCATCATCAACATCGTCTACCCGACCAACACGGTGAGTGTGAAGTCCTCCGGCCACGGCACCGCCTCGGCATCGTCCAGTGCGGTGACGCCGGGCGACAAGGTCACGCTGACCGCGACGCCTGACAGCGGCTACAAGTTCGCCGGTTGGCACGTGACCAGCCCGAGCGACCTGACGATCGCGGCCGACGGCACCTTCACCATGCCGAACGCGGCGGTGGCCGTGGAGGCCACGTTCGTCCCTGACTCGGCGACCGTGCACTTCGACGGCAACGGCGCCGACGGCGGGACCATGGCCGACCAGCCAGTCCAGTACGACGTTGCCGCACCGCTGCGCGTCAATGGCTACACCCTGAGCGGCTCCGACTTCGCCGGCTGGGCCACCACCCCCGTCGGGCCTGTCGTCTACGCCAATGGCGCTGACTTCACCGACCGGGTCCCGACCGATGGTGCGTCGATCACGCTGTACGCCCGCTGGCGCGCGCACGGGCAGTACCTCGTCTCGATCGATGACGCCGACCATGGGAGCGGTACGCCGTCGGTCCGCTCGGCCGCACCCGGTGACTCCGTCAAGCTCACGCCATCGGCCGCGACGGGCTACCACTTCGACGACTGGCAGGTGTCGACGCCCTCCGGTCTCACCATCGACGCTGCGGGCAGCTTCACCATGCCGACAGCCGATGTCGTGGTCGTGCCGCGTTTCGAGGCCAACACGTACAAGGTCATCTTTGACGGCAACGGCGCTGAGGCCGGTACGACGGACGCCAGTACGTTCACCTACGACACCGCGGCCGCGCTGGCACCCAACGGTTTCGTCCGGGACAACTACCGCTTCGCGGGCTGGAGCACGACTCCCACCGGAGTGGTCGTGTACAGCGACCTGGTATCGGTGAAGAACTTGATTGCCGAGAACGGTGGAGTCGCCACTCTGTACGCCCAGTGGGTCAAGCTCTCGGTTCAGGCCGGCAACTGGCCGAGCCTGCCCAAGGGCTTCGTCAGCGATACGTTCAAGGTTCCGGCGGTGCCCGCCTCTGGGGCCGTCAGCCAGCCGCTGCTGGGCTTGTGGAACGGCCCGGCGCCGACCTCGTTCACCAAGGTCTCGGGCGATGCGTGGCTCGACGTGACCGCCGACGGCACCGTCACCGGAACCGCGCCGGACCGCCGGCAGAAGAATGCCGGAGAAATCACGGTCTCGGCCACGAGCGGCAGTACGACCTCGATGATCCTGGTCGAGGTGCCGGTCGCGGCCCCCAACACGTCGCCGGACTTCAAGGCGGCAACGTGGAACGCCTGGAACGCGGGCAGCGAGGTCAATGATGCGATTGGCAAGAACCTCGCTGTCATCGCCGCTCGCGGTCTCGGAGTCATCGGCTTCCAGGACGGCGGCTATGCGATGGCGCAGTCCGTCGGCGCCGCCCTGGGATGGTCCGTGCATGGAATTGGTGATCTCGGCATCGTGTCGTCGTACCCGAGGGCTCCCGGTACGACGACAGTCTTCCCGACCGCGTCGGCTCCGGCTGCCGCGGAGACGGTCAGCGTCGGCGGCAAGCCGGTACGGATCTGGGACGTCCACCTTGACGAGTCGAACTACGGTCCGTACGGCACCTGCTTCGACGGCGCCGACGTCGCGTCCATAGTAGCCAAGGAGACGTCGACGACCCGGTACGCCCAGGCGCAGGCTGTCGCCAAGGCTATGGCCACCGACCTCCGGTCGGGTACGCCGCTCGTCCTGCTCGGCGACCTGGCCTCTCCGTCCGGGACCGACTGGGCCACCGCCACGGCAGCGTCCCACTGCAATGCGGGAGCGGTCGACTGGCCGGTTCCCGCTGTGTTCCGCGCGGCGGGCCTGCTGGACTCCTACCGGACCGCGAACCCGGACCCGAGCGCCAAGCCCGGCATCACCTGGTCGCCGGTCATCAACACCAACGCCAACGGGAAGCCGGAGCCGCAGGACCGGATCGACTACGTCGACTACACCACCTCCGGCGGCCTGGAACTGATTTCCTCCGACACCCTCTTCGTCGGCCGTCCGTCGGCGACCAACCCGTCAGCCAACTCCTGGCCCAGCGACCACGCCGCAGTAGTAACCACCTTCCGTCTCACCACCAAATCCCACTAACGACCAACCCTCGAAGTGGGGGGCGTAGCCCGCAGGTACGCCCCCCACTCCACGCGGGCGGTTGGCCCACAGCGGCGGAGCAGCGACACGCTTCGCGCGACTCGGGAGAAGTAGCGCAGGGCCGCCCGGGCGACGGATGGTTCGCCCACGCGGCCCTGGCGCCGCACCAGCTCCCGTGGCGGGCGGGTGCGCGACAGCCGGCGGCAGCTATGAGACCGGATCACCCTTGCTGCCTATGCGGAAGTAGTCAAAGGCGACGTCAAGATCGGTGGAGGTGCCGCCCCGGTTGAGGGCCACCAGCCCCGCCTTCGCCGGTTCCACGTTCAGCGTCGCGGATCCCATGTACCTATATACGTTCCCGTCGTTTGAGTAGTAGGCCTTGTAGGTGTTTCCCGTCTTCGCGAGCCTGAACCAGATCGCGCCGTCCGCGCCCACGATGCGCTGCGCGTCGGATCCGGTGACCTGCACGGTGGTCGCCGTGCCGTTCTGCTCGCGGAGGAGCACGACGCGGAGCTTGTTGATGGGCGCGGTAGCGCTCGCCATCTCCCAGGCCAGCTTCACATAGTTGTCGTCGTTGGCGTAGGCGATGACGCCGCCCTGTTCGTTGTTGTTGGCGAGCGGCCTTGAGAAGACGACCTTCGACTCCGCCGTCCAGTCTCCGTTCACGTCCTGCAGCGCCAGGTTCTTCGCCGTGTTCACGTTGCCCTGAAGGTCGCCGTTCTGTGATGTGATGACCAGCGAGCCGTCGGCGAGACGCCATTTGCTGTCATCCGGCCGCAGCCATTGCCACTGGGAGCCCAGTTCCGCCGATCCGAATTCATCGCTGCCGGTGATGGCGGTGCCCAGGTCGACCGTGTAGACAGACGAGGATCCGCCGTTGGTGACGGTGACCTTCGCCTGCCCGGTGGCGCTGGCCGCCTGGTCGATGGCGACGATGGCGGCGGGATCGTTCGCGACGGCCTCCACCTTCGCGACCGAGTCCGCCGGAACCAGGGTGTTGTAACTGAGGACGTCCGGCTTGAAGGAAGCCAGGTCCTTGCCGTTGACCTTCAGGCTCTTCAGCGTCGTGTCGTTCACCATGTTGAACACGTAGGTCTTCACGATGGGCCCGAAGAAGTCCTCCTTCGTGACCTTGACGACGGCCCGTCCGGGAACGCTCCTCGCCTGGGAGACGATTTCGTACTTCGCGGCGGGATCGGCCGCTATGACCTGGGTGATCGCTGGCGACGCCCCGGCGGCCACCGGGATCGTGTAGGACCCGGCGGACAGGTTGAACCCGCCGATCTCCTTCCCGTTCACCACGATCTTGGCCGAAAGCGGGCCGCCATCCACGGGGATGTCCCGGCCACTAAATTCCTTCCAGTAGTTGACGTTGGTGTCTCTCCAGTTGGCCGCGTCGGTTTCGTGGATCGCCAACTTGGCCTTCACCTCGGAGAAACGGCGGGTGCCGATATAGGGTTTCAGTGAATCCCAGGCCTCCCGCATCCAGGTCACGTACTGGACGCCCATCTGATAGCGGTAAACGAGTTCGTCCCAGAAGGTCCTGCCGCTGCTCATCTTGTGATCCCAGGGCACATGGTGGAACCACATCAGCAGGTTTTCCGGGGTCGTGTCGATGTTCCCGTACCGTTGCTCCAGCGTGGGGAAATATTGGGCGATGAAATCGCTACCGGTGGCCGAACGGTCGAAGCCGAGGCCGGCACTGTCCGCCTTGTTGTAGTACACCGGGCTCCAGTCGTCCTGCGTGACCCACTGGGAGGGGTCAGGGCCGTAGTGGTTGCTGGAGGTGAACTGATGCGCCATGCCCAGCGGGGTCTGATAGCTCACCAGCGCTTCCCGGGAATCCATCATCATCTTGACGATGGTGTCGACCACCTTGTCGTCGTTGCCCCAGGTCATACGCGCCCAGTCGGTCGCGATGTCCGCGGACTTCAGCGTCCAATCCCAAGCCAGGCGGCCGAAGGCGAACAGGTTCGCTTGGGCGAAGTGGTGGCCGGTCAGGTTGTCGGCGTTGCCCAGGTTGGCCACACCCACGATCGCCGTATCCGAGTGACCTTGGGCTGTTCCGTCCAGGATGTCGCCCACCAGCCGCTTCTTGAGCAGCTTGCCTTCCTTGTTCGTGGCGTAGGTGTCGGTCTTCAGCACCTCTTCCCACATGGGTGCCAGGTAGGCGAGCATCTTGTCCTGGCCGGTGTATTCCTGGGTGATCTGTAGCTCCATGGCCTGGTTGGTGTTTTCCATGCGGCCGAACATCGGATGGAAGGGCTCCCTGGCCTGGAAGTCCAGCGGGCCGTTCTTGGTCTGCAGGAAGACGTTGTTCAGGAAGCGTCCCGTCGTCCCGTCCGCCTGGGGCTCGTCGTCGATGTGTCCGAACTCCAGATAGGCCCGCTTCAGCCTGTCGTTGTCCACGTTGGCGTTGTAGACGAAGGTGCGCCAGTACACCTTCATGCCCAGCGGCGCCACCGCCGCGGCGATCCCGTTGGCGCCGTCCCCGTGGTCGTAACCGAAATCCTGCGGTCCCGGCTGGCCCTCAGAGTTGGCCTTCACGGTGAAGCCCATGAAATCCGGGATCGACGCCTGCAGTTGCGTCGCCTTCCGGTTCCACCATCCACGGAACTCGGCGCTGTAGGGATCCAGTTGCTGGTTGGTCAGCGTGTCCGGCGCGAACCGGTTGTCGGTGGGCGCCGTGTAGTTGATGGCCAGGGAGATCTTGATCCCGTAGGGCCGAAGGGCGTCGGCCAGCGCAGCCTCCTGGGCAATGTAGCCCGGCGTCAGGTACACGTTATTGGCGTTGACCAGGTTGATCTCGAAGCCGTTGATCCCGAGGGACGCCATGGCCCGCGCCACCACAATGTAACGGTTGAGGATGACGGGCAGGTTACGCCCGGCGCTGGCGCCGGTGGCGGCGAAGTTGAAGATCGTCCCGTTCTCTCCGTTCAGCCCGCCCGTTCCCGACGGGCTGTTACCCGCGTAGAGCCGCGTGCCTTCCCAGTTGTCCAGATGACGGTTCTTGACCTTCGGCGACTGTGAGATGTTCAAATTCGTGATGGGCTTCTGTGTCTGCATGAGTCGCAGGAAGGCGAAGGCCCCGTACAGGGCGCCGACTTCCGTCTTGCCGGCGATGACGGTGACGTTTCTCTGTCCCTTCACCACGGATCGAATGACGTATCCCTCGTCGCCGACCGAGGCCAGGTCGCCGGTGGGAAGGTGCTGCGCCACCGCCGGTGAACTGTCGGGGGTTCCCACGACCACCGCGCCGTCGGGGATGTCGTCCGCAATGGTTTGCACCGGTACGGCCTGGCCCAGCAGCCCGCCGAGGCCCCTGACCAGTTCGTCCCGCGCCGCTTCGAGGCTGGTCTCCACCAGTTTCTCGGTGGACCCGGGTTCCATGCTCAGGTCCGCCGTGTGGCGGTACAACTTGTTCCTGGCGACGTTCTCCACGATGACGGTCGAGGCAAGACGCCGGTATTGGCGCAGCAGACCCGGATTGCTGATTGGCACATAGTGCAGCCACATGTCGGAGCCGCTGTAGCTGTCCTCGGATGAAACCGCGGCCGCGGGCGACGCCGATACCGTGAGGGTGGTGGCGACCATCATGAGGGCCACGAACAGCGCAAGGATCTTTCCTTGGGGTTTGGACACCGCCTGTACGTTCATCGCGAATTACTCCTCGATACAGGGAACGTGATGGGTGCCTGGCGGTGACCCGCTGGCATCACGTCCTCGCCGGCCGGCGTGAAATCCTTTGCAACCGAGAATGACCACACCAGAACCGGACCACGTCAGTCAACGGTCGCCGATGTTGGAACTTGTTTCATCGATGACGGCCGGTCCGGAGTGGCCGGCCCCCTAACGGCGCGCCGCTCGTTCGGCCGGGCGGCGCCTGAAACATG
This sequence comes from Micromonospora sp. SL1-18, assembly GCF_047921505.1. Classification (NCBI taxonomy): domain Bacteria; kingdom Bacillati; phylum Actinomycetota; class Actinomycetes; order Micromonosporales; family Micromonosporaceae; genus Micromonospora; species Micromonospora sp. SL1-18. The sequence goes on from NZ_JBLROA010000050.1 coordinate 38,175, forward strand.
TTTCAAAGCCGTCATGCAATCAGGCGGTCGCCCAGCGCCAGTGCGTAAAGAACCGGGGATACCCGTGGGGCCGGGAGTCGGTGTGACACGGGAAGGGCCCCTGGGCCGGGCTGTCCGAGCCCTGGCCACGCTGACCGTATCGCGGCGGACTCGGCGGCCACGGACAGCGGGCGGGCAGTGGGCCGCCAGTCCGGGTCGATGCCGCAGCCCCTCGGGCAACGCCGATCGGCATGGAACGGCTGATCGCGGCCCAGGTGGTGATGAATCCGCCTACGCTTGGCGGGTGGAGATCAGAATGGGCGGCCGGTTGCGGTTCGGCCCGGACAGCGGGCGCATGCTGCTGCGTACCGGCCGCAAGGGCGCCGGGTCGGCCGTCGGCCACGACCTGACCATCGAGGTGACCGACTGGTCGGTGCAGGTGAACGTTCCCGAAACCGGGCCGGCGGATGCCACCGCGACGGCTCGCGTCGAGCTGGGATCGCTGGCCGTGCGGACCGGCACTGGCGGTGCGCGACCACTGACCGACAAGGACCGCGGCGAGATCGAGAACAACGCCCGGCGGACGCTGGACGTCGACCGCCACCCGACTGCCACCTTCGAGTCCACCCGCGTCGTCACCGGCGGCGATGCCGCCACCATCAGCGGAACGCTCACTCTGCACGGGGTCGCCGCCCCCGTCGACGTCGAAGTACGCGAGGTGACACCCGACCGGTACCGCGCCACCACCGTGGTCACCCAGTCGGCGTACGGAATCAAGCCGTACTCGGCTTTTCTCGGCGCGCTCAAGGTCCGCGACGACGTCGAGGTGGAGATCGAGATCGACCTCGGACGCTGAACGGCGCGGGGGCCGTGATGCCAGGCGGGGCTGAAGAGGCGCACCTGATCCGGCCGGATCGCGACCTCAGACGCCAGCAGGCGAAGCCATTGGACGCGCGGCGATGCCGCGGGCGGGAAGGACCGGAGTGACTCCCCGCCCGCGGCAATCTTCAGCTTCCCGGAAGGCGGATGACCTTGGCGTCCGCCCAGTCGGCGTGATCGCTGTTGTTGGTGTTGCCGGCGTCGGTGACGCGCAGCACGAGTCGCTTGATACCGAGGATGTCGAGTTCGACGCGCTGCGGCGGTGAGTACGGCTGCGCGCGCATGAGCCCGCTGTCGTAGATGACCTTGCCGTCGGCGAGCACCTGGAAGATAATCGATGCGTTCGGCGAGTTGCGTTGCACGTCGTCGATGCCGACGGTCGCGATGAACCTGGTGTCCGCCGGTTCGAGGTCGTAGACGATCTCGGAGTTGGCGTGGGTGCCGATGCCCTTGGCGTACTCGGTGCCGTTGATGCGGATCGGGTTGCCTGATACGGCGTGGTCCTTCTGCACCGTTTTCCATCCGGCGGTCGCCGAGACCCAGTTGCGGTCGCTGAGGTATTCGGCGGGGCCGTCGGCGGGTGCCGCCTGCTCCTCGGCGACCGTTCCCGGCCCCTCGCCCACCTCGTTCGTCGATGTCACCTTGTACCGGTAGGGCCCGCCGACTGCGCCGCGGTCCAGGAAGGAGGTGCCCGTCTGATCGGTGGCGATGGCCGTGAAGTCGTCGCTTCCCGCTGGCGCGCGGTAGATCGTCGACGTCAGTGCGCCGTCGGATGCTGTCCAGGTGACGCCGACGTGGTCCCCGACGCGGTAGGCGCCGACCGGGGACGGCGCATCCGGCACCACTGTGGGCATGGTGCGGAAGTGCCACTCCCCGGTGGGCACCACGAGCTTCTGCCCGGTGCGGGGGTTCACGGCGGTGACCTCCCAGTGGAAGGTCTGCCCGGCATCGAGTGAACCGATCGTCGCGGTCGGCTCCTTGACTGTGGTCTCGGCGACGACGTCGGTCATCGCCGCGTCCCGGGCGACGCGCAGGCGGTACTCCCGGGCGTTCACCGCGGGCTCCCAGGTGAAGGTCGCGCCGTTGGCGGGCACGCGCGTCGCGCCGTTGGCCGGCGAGAGCAGTGCGAAGTCCTGCGGGTGGGTGAGGATGAGGTCGCCGTGTCGGTTCGGGTTCACGTCGCCGCTGGTGGTGACGGTGACGGACCGGCCGACGGGAACGGTCAGCGTGACCTGGGAGAGCGCTCGGCCGTTCACGTGTACGTATTCGGGCTCTACGGGCGTGCCGTCGACCTTGAGCTTCGACCAGCCGCCCGGGAACTGCACGGTGACCGTCAGCGGTTGCGGTCCGTCGTTGTGTTTGACGACCGTCTTTGTCGTGCCGTCGTGGCGGACGCCGATGTCGTGCGCGCCGACCTTGATGTGGTCGAGGTCGAGCCATCCGATCTCGGCGGGCAGGTGCGAGCGCACCGACACGGCGTGCTCGGGTGCGTTCGGCCGAACCCCGGCGAGTCCCTCGACGGTCTGCGATACGAGCGTGAAGCTCGTTTCGGGGTAGTCGCCGTTCGTGCCCTGAGTGCGGACCTCGTGCGGGAGTTGGAGTTTGGAGATGATGTCCTTCATCCAGGTCCACGCGTGCGCGTCGAAGCCGTAGTTGAACAGCGCGTCGGGGACGTAGGTCGTTGCCTCGATGTTCGGGGGCCGGTCCTTGACGTACATGCGGTCGAGGTATTCGAGGTAGTCCCACGTGCGCTTGTCGTGGGCGTCGATGAACTCCTTGGCGGCGTAGAAGACCGAGTTCTCGCGTCCGAAGCCGGCGTACGGTTCGTTCGCTGGGCCTCGGCCGCGCACGTACTCCCAGGCGTCCCGGGTGACGCCCCATTCGTCCTCGAAGTACTGCTTGAGTTCCGCGGCCTTGCGCTCGAAGGTGGCCGCCGTAGCGGCGTCGCCCTTTTCCTTGGCGAGGTACGCGTAGGCGAGGTACGCGCGGTACTGGGAGGCCACTCCGTCGCCGGCTTCGATCACGGCGTGGTCGCTGCGTTCGTTGTAGCTCGCGGCGCCTTGGAAGATGCCACGGCCGGTGCCCTCGGCGATGCCGTTGGGCAGCTGCGTGTCGTGGAGCGCGACGAAGTCGGTGACTGCCTTGGTGTAGTACTGCCAGAGCACGGGATCGTTGAGGTAGTCGGCGTCGCCGGTCCAGCGGTACTGCTCTTCGGCTTCCTGCACGAGCTCGAACACCGCGGGGACTTCGCGCACGAAGTTCGTGTCGCTGCGGTAGTCCACGTTGTAGGGGCTGCCGTCGAAGTTCAACGCCCACAGCGGGTACCACTTGCGCGCCTCGTTCGCGCTCGCCGCGAAGGCGGTGAGCATCGACTTGTTCTCCTTTTCCAAGCCGAGCAGGTGCCCGCCCGCGGCCTGGTGGACGAAGTCGCGCGAGTAGAAGGCGGTGCGGTGGGCGTAGCCCGCCCAGTACGACGGGATGTAGTCGGCCTCGCCGGTGCCGGGGTTACTGCCGTTCCTGTTCACCGGGCCGTGCTTGCCGGTCTGCACATGCTGCCGTGCGCGCGACATGGCCCAGTTGACGGCTTCGGCGAGCTGTGGCGAGGAGCTCGCGGCGGTGAGTGTCTTCTCGTCGGGTGCGCCCGTGGTTGCGGGGTCCGCAGCGCTGGCCGGGACGACGCCTGCCGGTGCGAGCAGCAGTGACGCGGACACGGCCAGCGCCGCGCAGATGGTGCGTCGCCTGGACGGCGACCTGCCTGATGGTGGTGTGCGCATGGCTCTGCTCCTGGGGAACTCGCGGGTGCGGATATGGCCGGTCGCAGGTGGTGATGTTCGCGTGCCAGCGGCATGTCAGGGCGGCGAAGCCGCCGTTGGCGATCACGTCGACGGGGGTGGTTCGGCGAGAATAACGACCGCAACAGGATCGATCAAGTATGGACATGAACGAACACTGGATGTTGCGGGGCAGGGCCCGTTAACCCATCCCATTGACCCCCAGCTTCCGCAGGCCATCACGGACGCTTGCGGCGCGCTCGCATGCAGCCAACCGACCCCTCCACCACAAAGGCTCCTGGACGCACATTTGACGGCATCATCGAACGACTCAGGGCCAGCCGTTCCTATTGCGATCATTTATGATCCTTTGCCCTGCGGAATCGCAGCGAGACACATCGCTTCAGCGTTACGAACCAAACACGCAGCGGTTGATCCGGGGCGAGTCCGTCCCTTAAGCTCCGCATCACGAAGGCCGTGAGGGCGCTCGCACAATCGGCACCCCTGTTCACTGGTGTTGGATTTTTGTGAACGGACAGGATGGAGGTTGGCTCCCCACGCCGGTCATACCCGGCCGGCTCTTGCCGTCGTAGGCAACGCGACCGCGGTCAGCTTGAGAGGGTCCCGCAACTGGCGGCGCGGACACGGGCCTCGCGTCAATCACCTGCCGCGTCTTCGCCCTGGCACGTGCCTGCTGCTTCGGCATCCGCTGATCGAACCCGTGTAGAAGGGATGATCTATGCGTGTGCACAGCTCGTGGCACCGGCTCCTCGTTCGCTGCGTCGTACCCATACTCGCCGCCGCTACGGCGGCAGTGGCGGCTAGCCCCGCCACGGCTTCGGATTCCGCCACCTGGGCGATCGGTCCTTCGTCGCCGGTAACGCCGATATCGGCGACGGTCGCGCTCGACGCCGACGGCACGTTGTCGCTCGCCGTCGCCTACCGGGGCAGGAACGTGCTCGCGCCCTCCGCGGTCGGCATCGAGACCACGGCCGCCGACCTGACCAGAGGCCTCAGCTTCCTCCGCCGCACCGATCGGATCGTGGCGGAGAACTACACCATGACCACCGGAAAGCAGCGTGTCAGGCACGCCCTGCTGGCGGAGTCGACGCTCTCGTTCGCCGGCGCCGCCGGCACGCGGATGGACCTCGTGGTCCGCGTCTCGGACGACGGCGTGGCCTTCCGGTACGTCCTTCCCGACGCGGACGGCGTCACCGTCAAGCGGGAGACATCGTCGTACGCCCTGCCGGGCGGCGCACCGGCGTGGCTGCTGCCGTACACCCCCAACTACGAGGGGACCCGGATCGAGACGACCGCCGCAGCGGCAGCGACGGGCGACTTCGGCTTCCCGGCACTGTTCGACGTCGAGGACACCTACGTCCTGCTCACCGAGTCGGACGTCGACGGGCGATACTCGGGTGGCCGCCTCACCCACCAGGCGGGATCGGGGAACTACACGATCAAGCTCGCCGACGGGGAGGTCACCTCACCTGGCCCGCTGGTCACGCCCTGGCGTACCGCGATCGTCGGCGACCTGGCCACGGTGACCGCCTCGACGCTCGTCGACGACCTGGCGCCGGAGTCGAAGGTGGCCGACACCTCGTGGACCCGTCCCGGCACGGTCGCGTGGTCGTGGCTGTCGGAGCACGACAGCCCTCGGGACCCCGTACGCCAGAAGCAGTACGTCGACTTCGCCGCCCGCAACGGATGGTCCTACGTCCTGATCGACGAGGGCTGGAACCGCAGCTGGGTGCCGGACGTGGTGCGCTACGCGCGCGCTCGGGGTGTCGACGTGCTGCTGTGGTTCCACTGGACGGCCCTGGACACCGCGCAGGAACGAGACGAGATGCTCCCGCTCATCAAGTCCTGGGGTGTCGCTGGCGTGAAGGTCGACTTCATGGACTCGGATTCCCAGGCGCGCTTTGCGTGGTACGACGACATTCTCCGCAAGACCGCCGACCTGCAACTCATGATCAACTTCCACGGCGCGACCATCCCCCGCGGCATCCAACGGACGTGGCCGCACGTCATGACCGTCGAGGGGATCCGCGGCGCGGAGCAGTTCCGTACCCGGGCCGCGACCAACACAATGTTCCCGTTCACGCGCAACGTCGTCGGTGGCATGGACTACACCCCGGTCGCCTTCGTCGTCTCCGACCGCGACACCACTGCCGCGCACGAGGTGGCGACGTTCCTCGTGTACGAGTCGGGTTGGCAGCACGCCGCGGACAAGCCCGAGAACTACGAATCGCGCCCCGAGGCGCTCCGAACGCTGAACCAACTCCCGACGACCTGGGACGAGACGCGCCTGCTCGGCGGACGCCCAGGGCAGGAGGTCTTCCTCGCCCGACGGGCGGGTGAGCGCTGGTACCTCGGCGCGATCTCGGCCGTGCCGGCAAAGACGTTCGAGACGCCGCTGACGTTTCTGGGCAAGGGCCAATGGCTCGTGGAGACCCTCCGCGACGGCCCGCACGGCCTGGTCCGGGAGGCGCGGATTGTCAACTCGGACAACACGCTCGCGGTGCCGGTAGCCACCAACGGAGGCTTCGTCTCCGTGGTCTGCAAGTACGCCAAGGGAATGTCGACCTGTGACCAGCCGGTGCGCCGCGTGCCGCAGACGAATCTTGCGGTGACGCCCACCCAGGCGGAGGCACGGCCAGGCAGCACCATCGACGTGCGCGGCACGTTCGCCCTGCCCGCCGGCGGGCCGATAACCGACGTCACGCTGCGGGTGACGCCGCCTGCGGGCTGGAGCGTGAACGGCGCGTCAGTATCGACGAAGCGTTTGCGGGCTAGCGAGTCGATCAGTGGCGCGTGGACGGTCACCGCCGCGGGGGATGCCGCCTCCGGCTACGTCGATGTCCCGGTCGTCGCCACCTACCGCTTCTCCGACGACCCGCAGAAGCGCCCGGTGCATGTCGAGGAGGCGGTCCGGGTGTTCGTTCCGCCGCCTAGCCCGAGCGGAACAGCGTACATTAGCGACCTGCCGTTCCTGAGCGAGAGCAACGGGTGGGGGCCGGTCGAGCGCGACAGATCCAACGGGGAGACGGGCACCGGCGACGGGCAGACCCTGTCCATCGACGGCAGGACGTACGCCAAGGGCATCGGGACCCACGCGCCGAGCGAACTCACCGTGTGGCTGGGTGGAGCCTGCAGCCAACTGCAGGCCGAGGTCGGCATCGACGACGAGGTTACCCAGTCCGGCTCGGTCGCGTTCCAGGTCCTCGGCGACGGCCGGCAACTCGCCGACACCGGAGTCGTCCGGCGTGCCGACGGCGCGCGCCCACTCGACGTCAACGTCGCGGGAGTGCGCATGCTGACCTTGAAGGTCACCGACGGTGGAGACGGCAGAAACTTCGATCACGCCGACTGGGGCGAGGCCCGGGTGACCTGCGGATAGGCCGTCTCAGCGGAGTCACTGGCACCGGGAGGGGCCGGGAGGGTGCGGTCAACACGCCGCCCCTCCCGGATCCGCGCTGGCGACGCTGCGATCGGAGGGTCTCGTCGAGACAAGCCAGGGGCGGGTCGCCCGGGTGGCGTCCCGTGCCCTTCGCCAAACGGTCGTCGAGTTCATGTACTTCTCGCGGTTCGCCCGCGGCACCGGTCGCGCCGCGGGGGCAAAATCGATCGAGCTGATACGCCGACCGGCGGAAGTCGTCGCCGCGACCGCGCTCGACATCGACCCCGAAACCATCGCCGTGCACGTCCTACGGCTACGCACCCTCGACGGTCAGCCGACGATGCTCGAGCGCTCGGTATGCCGCGAAGACTTCGAGCGCACCCGCTGGTCGAGGCCGTTTCAACGGGGCAATCCCCACTACCGCAGTTCGATGCCGAAGGTGCCGCCCGAGTCGTCGAACACCTGCCGGACCGCGGCCACCAGACGGGCACGTCAGACCTGCCGGTACCGGTAGTCGCCTGGGTCGGCCCTCGACGAGGCGGCAAGCCGGCGCGTCAGATTGCGACCGGGTGGCGCGGTTCGTAGAGACCAAGTTCGCCGCCGCCGGGCAGCCGCAGCGCGGTGCGCAGCCCCCATCGCTCCTCGGTGACCGGGATCGTGAATTTGACGCCCTTCGCGGCCAGGTCGGCCATGGTCGCCGCGACGTCGTCGCACAGGAGGAAGATCTCGTGGGCCGGCTCGCCCTCGGTCGGGTGCATGGCGAGTTCGGCCGGCGGGAGCTTGAAGATGAGCCAGCCATGGCCGGCGTCGACGTGGTGGTAGTCGAGCGCGTCCTGGAAGAAGGCGCGGTCGGCCTCCGGGTCGCGACTGTAGATGATCATATGAGCGCCATTGATCATCCACCGACAATAATGCTGAGGTCCGACATGGCAACGCCAATCTCGCCAGAAAATGCCGCGGCCGCCCCGTCCAAGTCAAGGCGAAGGTTTGTACGAGGACGGCCGCCGATAGCTACCGGAGTTGATGCCAACTGGTGATGTCAGCGGCCATGGGGCGGCAGCAGAAGGCATGATCGGCAGCGTGAGCAGTTCCCTCGCGGTTGTCCGTCGTGACCATCGGCACCCGCGACATCAGCGCCCTCCGCCGCTTCTACCGCGCTCTCGATTGGCCGGAACTGCCGG
>NZ_JBLROA010000051.1:0-44252 GCF_047921505.1 Micromonospora sp. SL1-18
GACGGTCAGGCGGGCAAGCGTCCGGAGGGACACGCGCCAACGGACCGGAAGCTGCCCCGCGCAGCACACCGGCACCAGAACGTGACCACGATCAGCACACCCACCACCGGCCACCAGCCACGAGGAGCAGCACTGGGCGCAGGATTCCATCTCCACGCCCACGCCTCCCCACCACGGTGGGAAACGATCCCGGAAACTGATTCCGACCCAGGATCGCTAAGCTAATCAGAGACGCTTTCCCGGCAAGGCTCCCACCCCGCCTCAGCCGGGGCGGCGAGCGCCGGCGTAGGCCATGTTCGACAGCCTCTCCATCCGAACCACGTCACCGGTGTGCGGGGCGTGGACGACCAGTCCGTTGCCTACGTACATGCCCATGTGATGCAGGTCGGAGTAGAAGAAGACGAGGTCGCCCGTACGGAGGTTGGCCTTGCTCACCGGCGCGCCCTCGTTCCACTGGGCGCCCGTGTAGTGGGTCAGGCTCACTCCCCCTGCCTTCCAGGCGTACTGGGTCAGCCCGGAGCAGTCGAAGGAGCCCGGGCCGTTGGCAGCCCACACGTACGGCTTGCCGATCTGAAGGCAGGCGACCTTCGCCGCGATGCCGGCACGGCCGCTGATCGCGACGGCCGGGCACTGGCCTCCGATGAACAGCGAGCTGGTCGACTTGATCGGCGCCGTGCTGGACGCGGTGGCGGCGGCGCGGGCGTCGGCCGCGGCCTTGGCAGCGGCGGCCTTGGCGGCCGCTGCCTTGGCGGCGGCGTCCGCCTCGGCTGCGGCGAGCTGCTGCTGCATCGCCTGTAGCCGCTTGATTTCCGCGTCGATCGTCTTCTTCTTGGCGGCGAGGTCGGCCTGCTGGCGCTCCTGTCGCGCGATCAGCGTGTCGATCGCCTGCTTCTCGGCGTTGTACGTCGCCTGCTGGCTGGACAGGGAGGTGATCTGTCGCTGTTCCGAGTTTGCCAGGCGGTCCAACATCGTCAGGTTGTCCGCCAACGCCGTCGGCGAGCCTTGTGACAGCAGTGCGTTGGCCGTGGAGACCGAGCCACCCTTGTAGTAGCGGATGGCGATCTCCTGGACGCGGCCCCTGGTGAGGTCCACCGTCTTACCAAGCGGCTCGATCTTCCCGGTCAGTTCGGCGGATTTCTTCTTGTTCACCGCCAGTTCGGCGCGGACCTTGTTGAACTGCTCGATCACCGGTTCGAGCTTCTCCCAGGCCGTGTCGATCTGCTTCTGCACCTCGGCGGCCGACGGGGGGGTGGCGTGCGCGTTGGCCGCCGGCAGGATGGCGATGACGGCCGCGGTCACGGCGGCGAGGATCCGGGTGAGCACACGTGATCGGGCCGACCGTGCAGGCAGGGGTACCACCGGGTTGGGCTCCTTCCACTCGGGCCGAGGCGGCCTTGGTGTAGCCACCTTGGCCGCTTGCCGGGTTCGCTGGCGGTTGGGCGTGGCAGGCGCCCTACCGCTGTTGCACCCAAATGGAGCAGTGGTGCCCGGCTCGCCTGGCGGACGCTTGATTACGCCCGGCGATTCGGCGGTTACCGTCCCGGGCCTCAAGGGTGGGACCGGGACGGACGCTGACCGACCCTAGGGAAGGCGACCTGAACAAATCAAGGCAGCGCTAGCGCCCAATTCGCCTTGCTGTCAGCCGGGCACAGTCTGTATCGGCGTGGCGCTGACCTCGTATTTCCTACAAAGGGGGGTCACAGCGGGTATGTCTGGGCCACCGCGAGCATCTCGGAGCTGTGCGAGCCGACGATGCCCACGTCGGGCGGGCGGGGGCGGAAGCCGGGGATGCCGGCCAGGCCGTCGCTGGCGTCCATCGCCCGCAGCCGCAGCTCGTTGCCGCTGGCGTCGAAGGTCAGGTCGAACTCGACCCCCTCTGACGGCGGCGCATGGAAGATGAACCCCGATGCCCGCACGCCGTCGAGGTCGACCGGTTGCCCGGCGACGGTCGCCGCAAGCAGCCCCGCACTGCCCAGCGCGTCGCCGTTGAGGTGCAGCGAGAGCAGGCGGACCGGCCGTTGCGGCACCACCCGTACCCGGATCCGCCGGTTCCCGTTGGCCGTCTCGGTGTCGGAGAGCACCTCGACCTTCGGGGCAGGCAGGTTCGCCCGCGGGGCGGGGCCGGCACGCAGCTCACCGTCGCCAAGGCCGGGGAACTTGTTCGACACGTCGACCGTGCCGCTCACGTAGCCGTCGGTCCAGGGCTGCGGGTCGTCCTCGCGGCTGAGCCACTGCGCCTTCCCGGTGTCCGCGTCCAAGGCGTACATCAGGTGGGTGGGCACGGGGTGGGCGGCGTCGAAGCGGTCCACGGCCAGGCCGACCCCGGCGAGCACCACGGCGGCGAGCCCGGCTGCGGCGGTCGGCAGCGTGCCCAGCCGGCGGGCCCGCAGCGCCGCCAGGCCGCGCTGGCCGCCGGCCTGCGGGTGCAGCAGGTCGACCACCGGCAGCGCGGCCAGCCCGAGCAGCACCGCGAATAGCGCGGCCACCCCGCCCATCGCCATGCCGAGCGCCGGGAAGAGCAGCACCACGGTGGGCAGCAGGACCACCACGGCCACCGCGCCGGCCAGGGCCACCGCGACCACCGGCCACGGGCCGTCCAGCCGGGTGGCCAGCGCCGCCAGCCCGGCGAGCGCGCCGGCCAGGGCGGGCAGGCTGGTCAGGTATGCCCCACCGGGCATGTCAGCGACGAGCAGCACCCCGAACAGGGCCAGCCAGGCCAGCCCGCCGAAGGCGAGGGCGGCCGGGCCGACCCGGCGGCGGGTCAGCGCGTACCAGGTGAAGAGGACCGCGGCGGCGAGCGCCACCACGGCGAGCCGGTACCAGACCGGCCGGTACGGGTCGAGCAGCTCGGCGTACCCGGGGCGGACCGCGGTGATCGCGGTCCAGAGCAGCCACGCGCCCAGCGGGGCAACCACGATCGGCACCAGGGCCAGCCCGACGCCGGCGGTGAGCCGGCCGGCGGTGGCCCGGCCGCGCCGGACCAGCAGCCAGCCGAGCAGGCCGACCGTGACCAGGGCGGCCAGCGCCAGCGGCAGGGTGAGCCAGCCGGGGTAGCGGACCAGGCCGCCCGGCACCGGGAAGTAGGTGGCGTCGTGGCTGGAACCGAGCTTCGTCAGGTCGGTCCGGCCGAACTCGCGGGCCAGGCCGAGCGCGTTGTCGCCGTGCATCTGCAGGCTGCCCCGGTCCATCGCCGCCGGGACGTCCAGTGGCGTGTGGTAGACCGCGCCCCCGTCGATGTACGCCGAGTTCAGGCCGACGAAGTCGTGGCCCAGGAAGGCGGTGAAGTCGGTGTCGTTCGGCAGGGCCCGGTAGATCTCCACGGCGAACGACGTGCCGACCGGGTGCGGGGCGGCCCGGCCGAAGACGTCCACCAGCTTCGCGTTGTTCCGGGACGTCTCGAACATGATCACCGGGCCGGTGCTGCCCCGCGCCTCCAGGTTGAGCACCACCCCGCCGTCCCGGGCCAGCGGGTGGCTCGCGGCGAACCCGGAGGCGCCGCACAGGCACGCCTCCTCGGCGTCGGTGAGCACGAAGACGACGTCGTTGCGCGGGCGCGGACCGGCGGTGAGCGCCCGGGCCACCTCCAGAATGCTGGCGGTACCGGCGGCGTCGTCGTTGCCGCCCGGCCCGGACTGCACCGAGTCGTAGTGGGCCACCAGGAAGACCCGCCCGGCCGAATCGGTGCCGGGCAGCCGGGCCACCACGTTGCGTACGCGGGCCAGGGTCGCCCCGCCGGCGGCCCCGCTGAGCTGCCCGGCCTCCGGGGCGACGGTGTCCTGCACCTCGGTCTCCAGGCCGAGCCCGCGCAGCACACCCACGACGTGCTCCCGGACCTGGTCGTTGGACACACTGCCGGCCACGTGCGGCCGGGCCGCGATGACCTTGACATTTTGGTACGCCCGCTCGGCGCTGAACTGCTCCCTCGGTGCGTCGGCGGGGCGCGGCGCCGGGGTGGCCAGGTCGACCAGGACGCCCGCGCCGACCGCGAGCAGCGCGGCGAGCGCGCCGACGGCGGCGGGCAGCCGGCGGCGCGGCCGGGCCAGCGCGCGGTCGGCGGGGCGGGCCGGGGGTACGCCCACTCGGAGCTCCTCGGGGTGGTCGGGGTGGCACCATCCTGCACCTGAACAGGCCCGTGCGCCGCCCCTGAGCATGTTGTGTGCGACTGTTGTCTGATACAGGATCGGCAGGACGCTCGAAAGGAATCCGACATCACCAGCGAACTCCCGCGTCTCGCGGCGGTGGCCCGGCCGCACCGGGGGCCCGACGTGGCCGGTCGGCCCGTTGTGCCCCGGGCCGCCGTGCCGGGTGGCATCGCGCACGCCACCAACCTGCCGCCCGGCGAGCGGCTGCGGGTGCTGCTGGTTGAGGACGACGAGGGCGACGCCTTCCTGGTCGGCGAGCTGCTCGCCGAGACCAATGCGATGATCGAGCTACTGGTCGCCACCAGTCTCAGCGAGGCCCGGCAGCGGGTGGCGGGGGTCGACTGCGTCCTGCTCGACCTGGGCTTGCCCGACGCACAGGGCCTGGACGGGCTGCGCCGGGCGCTGGAGATGGCCAGCGGGGCCGCGGTCTGCGTACTCACCGGCCGCACCGACGAGCACCTGGGCGTCGTCGCGGTCGCCGAGGGCGCCCAGGACTACCTGGTCAAGGGCCAGGTCGATGGGGTCCTGCTGGCCCGCGCCCTGCGCTATGCGGTGGAACGCAAGCGGGCCGACGAGAACACCCGCCGGCTGCGCGAGGTGGAGCTGCGCCAGGCCGAGTCCGCCCGCCTGGAGCGGGGCCTGCTGCCGCAGCCGCTGATGACCAGCGACCAGGTGTCGGTGCACACCTTCTACCGTCCCGGCCGGCACGCCGCCCTGATCGGCGGCGACTTCTACGACGTGGTGCAGACCCGGCCGGACCGGATCGACCTGATCGTCGGTGACGTCTGCGGCCACGGCGTGGACGAGGCCGCCCTCGGCGTCGAACTGCGAGTCGCCTGGCGGGCGCTGATCCTGGCCGGGGTGCCGGACGACGAGGTGCTGCCCGCCCTGGAACAGGTGCTGATGAGCGAGCGCCGGCTTCAGGAGATCTTCGCCACGGTGGCGACCATCCGCCTCGACCTGGCGGCCGGCCGGGCCACCGTGCGACTCGCCGGTCATCCGCCGCCGCTGCTGCTCAGTGGCGGTCAGGTCGCCCCGGTGCCCGCCAAGGGTGGCCGGCTGCTCGGCGTACGACCGCGCCGGCCGGCGGCCTTCGAACTGGAGTTCGACACCGACGACTGGTCCCTGCTGATGTACACCGACGGCCTGATCGAGGGCCGGGTGGGCACCGGTGACGACCGGCTCGACGTGCCCGGGCTCACCGGCCTGCTCGCCGACCCGGCCAGCCAGGCGGTGCCGCTGGCCGAACTGCCGGCCTGGCTGGTTGGCCGGGCCGAGCAGATGAACGGTGGCCCGCTCGCCGACGACGTGGCGACGCTGCTGATCAGCCGGGGTGGTGGCCGGTGAAAGCGGATCGGCCAGGGCGGTGGCCGGTGAACGCGGGTTGGCCGGGCTGGACCCTGCGGCACCGGGTGGCCGCGCTGCTCACCGTGGTCCTGGTGCTGCTGCTCGGGCTGGCGACGGCCGAGGCGCTGGTTGCCGAGAAGAACCGACAGAACGTCGAGGCGGTCCTGGTCAAGAGCGGTCCGCTGCGCGTGCAGGGCCAGGAGTTGCTGAGCGCCCTGCTCGACCAGGAGACCAGCGTCCGCGGGTACGCGGTGAACGGCGACCGCAAGGACCTCGCCCCGTACAAGACGGGCCTGGAGCGGGAGCGGGACACCGTCGCCTCGATGCGCGACCTGGCCGGCGACTACCCGGACATGCTGCGCGCGCTGATGGTCGTCGAGGAGCGTGCGGCGCAGTGGCGGGCGAAGGTCGCCCTGCCGGTGATCAGCACGACCGAACGCAGCGGCCCGGAGGCCGGGCAGGCGCTGATCACCGACCAGACCCGGCAGCAGTTCGACGACGTCCGGGACTCGATCGACACGCTTCAGAACGAGATCCTCATCGTCGGGCAGCAGGCCGCCGGTCGGGTCAAAGAGACCAGCAACGTGTTGGTGGTGCTGCTGATCGCCGCCGCCACGGTCGTGGCGGTGGCCGGCGCGGTCATGCTGCTCTCCCTGGACCGGATGCTGTTCCGGCCGGTGGCCGCCCTCGTCGGCCAGGTGCGCGAGGTCGCCGCCGGCGACTACCTGCATCACATCGAGGGCTCCGGGCCGCCCGAGCTTCGCCGGCTCGCCGACGACATCGACGGCATGCGGCAGAAGATCGCCGAGGACCTGGAGGAGGTACGCCAGGCCCGGGAGCGTATCGAGTGGGTCAACAACCAGCTGCAGAAGCAGGCCGAGGAGCTGACCCGCTCCAACCGTGACCTGGAGCAGTTCGCCTACGTCGCCTCCCACGACCTGCAGGAGCCGCTGCGCAAGGTGGCCAGCTTCTGCCAGCTCCTCCAGCGGCGGTACGCGGGCCAGCTCGACCAGCGTGCCGACCAGTACATCGCGTTCGCCGTCGACGGCGCGCAGCGGATGCAGCGGTTGATCAACGACCTGCTGGCGTTCTCCCGGATCGGCCGCCTCACCACCGGCTTCACCGAGTTCGGCCTGGACAAGGTGATGGGTGACGTGGCCGCGCAGACCGAGGCCGCCCGCCAGTACGCCGACGCCGAGCTGACCTGGGACCAGCTGCCGGTGATCCGCGGTGAGGAGGCGCTGCTGACCAACCTGCTGGCCAACCTGGTCAACAACTCGATCAAGTTCCGCCGGCCGGACGTGCCGTCCAGGGTGCACGTGTCGGCCCGGCTGGTCGACGACGAGTGGGAGATCACCTGCCGGGACAACGGCATCGGGATCGAGCCGGAGTTCGCCGACAAGATCTTCGTCATCTTCCAGCGGCTGCACTCCAGGGACGCGTACCCGGGCACGGGCATCGGGCTGGCCATCGTCAAGAAGATCGTGGAGTATCACGGCGGCCGGGTCTGGGTGGACACCGGCACCGAGGAGGGCACCGCGATCCGGTTCACCCTGCCCGCGCTGTCGGAGGACGTCGCGGCGTCGCGGGCCGTGGACGATGGCGAGCCGGCGGCCGGTGAGGAGTCGACCGGGGACGCGGCGGCGACCGGGGACGGTGCGGCGGCGCCCGTCGGTCGGCAGCCGGACGGCGCGGTGCGGGAGGAGATGCCCGAGGGGACCACCCGAGGCGGTACAACGGGTGGCATGAAGGAGACTGTGGGATGACCGTGCCGGCGGACGGTAAGAGCCCGATCGAGGTCCTGCTGGTCGAGGACGACCCGGGCGACGTGCTGATGACCCAGGAGGCGTTCGAGGAGCACAAGCTCCGCAACCGCCTCACGGTGGTCTCGGACGGTGCCGAGGCGCTCGCCTACCTGCGCCGCGAGGGCCAGTACGCGGACGCGGTCACCCCCGACCTGATCCTGCTCGACCTCAACCTGCCCCGCCGGGACGGCCGGGAGGTGCTGGCGGAGATCAAGAAGGACGAGGAGCTCTGCCTGATCCCGGTCGTGGTGCTCACCACCTCGCAGGCCGACGAGGACATCCTGCGCAGCTACCAGTTGCACGCCAACGCGTACGTGACCAAGCCGGTGGACTTCGAACGCTTCATCTCCGTGGTCCGTCAGATCGACGAGTTCTTCGTCAGCGTGGTCAAGCTGCCGCCACGTGGCTGATCCGCTGCTGGATGACGTCGGCGCGCTGCTGCGGGAGGTTGCGGCGGACGTCGTGGTGCCGATGTTCCGCCGGCTCGACGACGCCGACATCTCCGAGAAGGCCCCGGGCGAGGTGGTCACCGTCGCCGACCGGCGGGCGGAGGAACTGATCTCCGCCGGGCTGCGCCGGCTGCGCCCCGGCTCCGTGGTGGTCGGCGAGGAGGCGGTCGCCGAGGATCCGGATCTGCTGCGGCATCTGCGCGGCACCGGCGATGTGTGGCTGGTCGACCCGGTCGACGGCACCGCCAACTTCGCCGCCGGCCGGCGGCCGTTCGCCCTGATGACGGCGCTGCTGACCGACGGTGAGCCGGTGGCCTCCTGGGTGTACGACCCACTGGACGCGACCATGGCGGCGTGCCGCGCCGGCGCCGGCACCCGGCTGGACGAAACCACGGTACGCACCACCGGGCCGGTGCCGGAGGTGGGCGCGCTGCGGGGCGTCGTGAACTCCCGGTTCCTGCCGCCGGAGATCCGGCGGACCGTGGAGGCGGGCGGCCGGCGGATCGGTGAGCTGCTGCCCGGCCAGCACTGCGCCGGCCGGGAGTACCTGGACATGCTGACCGGCGCGCAGCAGTTCGTTCTCTTCTGGCACACCCTGCCCTGGGACCACGCGCCCGGGACCCTGCTCGTACGGGAGGCGGGCGGGGTGGCCCGCCGCTTCGACGGGACCGACTACCATCCGGCCGACGACCGGGGCCTGCTGGTCGCGTCCAGCCCGGAGATCTGGGACGAGGTCCGGGCGGCGCTGCTGGAGGGTTGAGCCGGCCCTCCGGCTCGCGTTCCGCGACGGGCCTGGCACGCTGCGTCGAAGATCGGTGCCGGCCGAGTTCGGGGGCCTGGCGTGGCGCGCGTGGTCCGGTATCGTGACCGGCGGTCTTCGCCAGCAGGCCGCCGTCCGGGGCCGGCGGAGCCGCCGCCGCGTAGGGGTCAACCGGGGGCCGGCGGTCGACGGAAGGACGCTCTCGTGCCCAGGACCAGGCTCATCCGCCGGCCGCTGCTCGCCCTGCTCGCCGCGGCGGCCCTGCTGCTCGGCGCCGGCCTCGCCCCCTCCAGGCCCGCCCTCGCCGCACCCCCGAACGCTCCGAACGAGGGTGGCAGCAAGCAACTGCGGGAGGCCCTCGAAGCGGCGGCGAAGGGTCACATCGAGGCCAAGGCGCGGCTCGACAACTCGAAGCGCCGGCAGTCCGCCCTGACCGGGCAGCTCAAGCAGCTCGAGCTGCGCCTGGTCGAGCTGACCGCGCAGGTGGGCGAGGTGGCCGCGCAGTCGTACCGGCTGGGCCGGCTGACCCCGGTGTCGGCGCTGCTGGCCAGCTCCGACCCGAACTCGTTCCTCCAGCGTGCGGCCGAGCTGGACGTGATGGCCCAGCGGGACAACAAGCGGCTGCGCGACCTGAACGAGGCGAAGGCCGAGGCCGGCCGGGCCAAGGTGGCCATCGACACGGAAGTCCGCGAGCAGCGGAAGCAACTCGCGATCCTGGCGAAGAAGAAGCGGGACGCCGAGATCGCGTTGGCCAAGGTCAGCTCGGGCAGCGGCGCCGGCTTCAGCGGCGGCTCCGGGTCGGCCAAGCCCGCCCCGCGCAACTCCGATGGCTCGTGGCCGTCGGAGTCCTGCTCGGTGAACGACCCGACGCCGGCCGACGGTTGCATCACTCCACGCACGTTGCACATGCTCCAGCAGGCCAAGGCGGCCGGCTACAAGCGGTACGTCTCCTGCCACCGCAGTGGTGGCGGCGGCGAGCACCCGAAGGGGCGGGCGTGCGACTTCGCCGCAGCCACCGGCGGCTTCGAGGACCGCTCGGCCACCGGCGGCGACAAGGCGTACGGGGACAGCCTCGCCAGCTACCTCAAGAACAACGCGAGCAAGCTCGGTGTCATGTACGTGATCTGGTATCGGCAGATCTGGATGCCGAACACTGGCTGGCGTTCGTACAGCGGCGGCGGCAGCCCGGCCGCCGACCACACAAACCATGTTCATGTCTCCATGTATTGATCCGCCTACCGTGCTGGTTGCGTAGCATCGCGACGGTGAGCAGCACATCGTCCGACGTCGTGGTGGAACCGGCACCGAGCGCGTGGGCCCCGCGGGCCCTGCCGAACGGGCTGGCCGCGTTCCTGGTCTTCCTCTCCAGCGGGGCCGTGCTGGTGCTGGAGACCGTCTCGCTCCGGCTGGTCGGCCCGTACGTCGGGGTGACCCTCCAGGTCACCAGCTCGGTCATCGGCATGGCGCTGGGCGCGATCGCGTACGGGGCGTGGATGGGCGGGTGGCTGGCCGACCGGCGGGACCCGCAGGGTCTGCTCGCCCCGGCCCTGGTGCTGGCCGGCATCGCCACCGCGGTCACCCTCCCCGTCGTCCGGTACGCCGGCGAGGCGCTGCGCGGCGGCGCGACGAGCGCGGTGCTGCTGCTGACCGCGTTGGCGGTGCTGGTGCCGGCGGGGCTGCTCGCCGCGATCACCCCGCTGGTGGTCAAGCTCCAGCTCGCCGACCTGCGCCGGACCGGGCAGGTGGTCGGGCGGCTCTCCGGCATCGGCACCCTGGGCGGCATCACGGCCACCCTCGTCACCGGCTTCGTGCTGGTGGCGGCGCTGCCCAGCACGGTGATCGTGCTGGGGCTGGCGGCGGTGCTGGGCGTGACCGGGCTGGCGCTCGGGGCGTACCTGCGGCGGCGGGCGGGGACCGGGCTGCCCGGTCCGGCCCGGGGCAAGGCCGCCCTGGCGGTGGTCGGCCTGGCCGCGGCGGGACTCTCCGCGGTCGCCCCGAACCCGTGCGACGTGGAGACGGCGTACCACTGCGCGAAGGTGGAGACGGACCCGCAGTGGACCGAGGGCCGCTACCTCTACCTCAACTCGGCGCAGCACTCGTACGTCAACCTCGCCGACCCGACGCACCTGAAATACGCGTACACCCAGTGGATCGGCCTGGTGGCGGACGTCGCCGCGCCGCCGCGGCAGCGGCTGGACGCCCTGCACCTGGGCGGCGGCGGTTTCACCATGCCGCGCTACCTCACCGCCACCCGCCCCGACACCGACAACCTGGTCTTCGAGATCGACGGCGGGCTGGTCGACCTGGACCGGCGGGAGCTGGGCGTGCGCACCGGGCCGCGGCTGCGCGCCAAGGTCGGTGACGCCCGGGTGCTGCTCGGCGCCGAGCCCACCGACAGCCGTGACTTCATCGTCGGCGACGCCTTCGGCCACCTGGTCGTGCCCTGGCACCTGGCCACCCGGGAGATGGCCGCGGAGATCCGCCGGGTGCTCCGGCCGGGCGGGATCTACGTGCAGAACGTCATCGACATGCCGCCGGACCGTTTCATCCGGGCCGAGTTGGCCACCGTCAAGGCCGAGTTCCGGCACGTCGCGCTGATCGCCCCGCCGGGCGCGATCGCCGGGCAGCACAGTGCGAACTTCCTGATCGTCGCCTCGGACGCGCCGCTTCCGCTGGCCGGGGTCCAGGACCGGCTGGGCCTGCTGCCCGAGTCGGCCGTCCTGCTGCATGACGCGGAACTGACCGAGTTCGTCGGGGACGCGCTGGTGCTCACCGACGACTACGCCCCGGTGGACCAACTGCTGGCGGCCACCTGAAAGGGTGACTTTCTGGCCGACTCCCGCCCAGGAGGTGTACGGCGGCCGGCGGCGGGCAAAAGCACCGACCATGGGTGCATCGGCCAGGAGCGGCGCACAGCTGCTGGGTGAGCGGTACCGGCTGATCGAGCAGCTCGGTGCGGGCGGCATGTCGGTGGTCTGGCGCGGCTACGACGAGGTGCTCGGCCGCCAGGTGGCGGTCAAGGTGCTCGCCTCGCGGCTCGCCAGCGACAAGGCGTTCCGGCACCGGATCCGGGTCGAGGCGCAGGCCGCCGCCCGGCTCTGCCACCCCAACATCACCAATGTGTACGACTACGGCGAATCCGAGCAGGCCGGGCTGACCGTGCCGTACGTGGTGATGGAGCTGGTCGACGGCGGCCCGCTGAGCAGCCGGCTCGGCCGTGGCGGGCGGCTGCCCTGGCGGGAGGCGGTGGCCATCGGCGCGGAGGTGGCGTCGGCGCTGGCCACCGCGCACGCCCGGGGAGTGGTCCACCGGGATGTCACCCCGGGCAATGTCATGCTCACCCCGACAGGGGTGAAGGTGGTCGACTTCGGCATCTCGGCGCTGGTGGGGGAGAGCGACAAGGGCCCGGACGGCGCCCTGCTCGGCACCCCCGCCTACCTGGCGCCGGAGCGGCTGGACGACGGCCAGGTTTCCCCGGCCACCGATGTGTACGCGGTCGGCCTGCTGCTGTACCGGATGCTCACCGGGCGGCTGCCCTGGCAGGCCGGCACCACCACCGAGATGCTCCGGGCGCACATGTACCGCGACCCGGACCCGATGCCCCCGGTGGCCGGGCTTCCCGACGAGGTCGAGGCGCTGGTCCAGTGCTGCCTCGCGAAGCGCCCCGGGGACCGCCCCGCGACCGCCGAGGCGGCCCGTACGCTCGCCGACGCGGCCGGGATCGCGGCGATCATGCCGGTCTCCCCGGCACTCGGCCGGTTCGACCCGGCGCTGGTGGAGAACGCCGGGACCACCATCCTGCCCTGGTCGACGGAGACCGACGCGTTGCCCTTCTCCGCCCTGCGTACCCGTACCCGCCGGGCCGCTGTCCGGCGGCGCCGGGTGGAGGCCGGGGTGGCCGCCGCCGGACTGGTCGCGGTGACCGCCGTGATGTGGGGGGTGACCTCGAGGAGCCCGGCCAGTGGCGGCGTCGGGCCGACCGAGGCCCGGATGGGGCTGCCGCAGCCGGCGCCCTGTGCGGTGGACTACGCGCTGCGCCGCGACTCCGGCAAGGACTTCACCGCTGACCTGACCCTCACCAACACCGGTGGCCTGGAGCTGCGTGACTGGACGATGAGCTTCACGTTCCCCGGCCGGCAGACGGTCACCGAGGCCCAGCCCGCGGTACGCCAGCAGGGGCGGACCGTGGTGCTTGAGGCGCCGGCCACGGACGCCGCGCTGGCTCCCGGAGCGTCGAAGAAGGTCTCGTTGACCGGCTACTACACCGGCGGCAACCCACTGCCGGTCGAGTTCAAGGTCGGTGAAAGCACCTGCGGCGTGCAGGTGTCCGGGGTGGCCGGTTCGGCGCCGACCACCGCCCCGACGCCCAGGGCAGCGGTGACCAAGGCACCGGCGAAGAGCACCACGGCGAAGAGCGGTGGCGGCCGGGTCAAGCCAGAGAAGCCAGAGAAGCCGAAGAAGCCGAAGCCGCCGGAGAAGCCCGGCAAGGGTAAGGGCAAGCAGAAGTGACGCTCAGCCCGGCGTGGCGAAGCGCTGCAGCTGGTCGATGCTGCCCTCCACAATGAGCACGCTCTCGGGTTGCAGCACCGTGTCCGGGCCGGCGTAGCGGAACCGCTCGCCGGGGGGCTTCGCGCCGACCACCATCACCCCGTAGCGGTCCGCCGGGCTCAGGTCGCGCAGCCGCCGCCCCACGAGCGTTTTCGGTATCCGTACCTTGGCGATCGCGAAGTCGTCGCCGAACTCGACGAAGTCGAGCATCTTGCTGACGATCAGGTGCGCGACCCGCTCGCCGGTCTCCGCCTCCGGGAAGATCACGTGGTGCGCGCCCACCGAGTCGAGGATCTTCGCGTGCTGCTCCGAGGTGGCCCGGGCCCAGATCTGCGGGATATCGAGTTCGGTGAGGGCCAGCACGGTGAGTATGCTCGCCTCCACCGAGGCGCCGATGGCCACCACCACCCGCCGGAAGTCCGCCACGCCGAGCTGGCGCAGCGCGGACTCGTCGGTGGAGTCCGCCTGTACCACCCGGTCCAGCTGCGTCGACCAGTGCTGGACGCGCTCCAGATTGCGCTCGATGGCCAGTACGTCCTGATTCAGGTGGGCCAGCGAGCCGGCCAGACGCGAGCCGAACCGGCCCAGACCGATCACCGCGATGCCGCCGTCGTCCGTCTTCCTAGTGCGGTGTCCACCAACGTTCATCGGGTCTCCGATCCAATGTTGTGGATCCTCGCCGTGTGGGCGAGCGACTCCCCACCGTGTGGTGGGGTGGGCCTCCGCGGGCCAACTGATCCTCTCGCCACCGCGGGTGGGCGGCGGGGGTCACGCCGGGACCGGCCGGCACCGGGCAGGTGCCGGCCGACTCGACGGTGCGTGACCACCTCCGGCAGCACAACAGTTGCTGTGGGGGTGGTGGGTCCGCCGCCCGGGGTGCGGGTGGCGATGATGGCAGCCGCGATCAGGTCGCGGTGCCCAGAAAAGCCGCAGTGCGGGCAAAACAGCGTTCGCCCACGGGGTTTCGGTACCCGCCGCAGGCAGGCGGGGCAGGTCGACGAGGTGCCGCGCTCGTTGACGGGGTCGACGACGATGCCCGCCAGGGTGGCCTTGTCTTTCAGGACTTGTAGTAGGCGGCCGATCTGCCACTGCCGCAACCGCAGGTTGTGCCGCCGCCCCGCGTCGATATCGAGCACCCCGCGCGGGTCCCCGACCTTGAGCACACCGACCCGCTGCTCTACCGCCCATGACACGACCATGCCGGCGGCTTCATGCTGGGCTTGGCGGACCCTGCGCCGATGCCGGCCTTCCACCAGCCGGGCGCGGCGGCGGTACTTTCGCCACCGTCGTGATCCCCGCTGGCCGGGTTTCGGGGCGCGGCGTGAGACGGCTCGGCGGCGGGTTTTGGTGTCGGCCAGGTGCATGCGGTGCTCGGCGCGGACCGCCCGCCCCGACACCAGCAGCCCTTCACGGTCCGGGCCGGCCACGGCATAGGGGTGGATGATCCCGAGATCCACGCCGGCCACCCGGCCTGGATCGGGCCCCTCACCGGGTGGATATACCGCCACCGGGACTTCGGCGGTGATGTCGAGGAACAGCCGGCCGCCCTCACACAGCAGGGTGACCGACCGGGTCTGCTCGACTGGATACGGCACCTCTCGCGCCAACCTCACCGACAATGGTGGGGCGCCCTGCGCCGTGGGGATGCGTACTCGACGCCCGTCGATGGTGAAGGTGTCGTGGTACCAGCGCACCGGCATCAGCGCACGGCGTCGGCGCGGGAACCGCGCTGACGAGTCG
This sequence comes from Micromonospora sp. SL1-18, assembly GCF_047921505.1. Taxonomy (NCBI): domain Bacteria; kingdom Bacillati; phylum Actinomycetota; class Actinomycetes; order Micromonosporales; family Micromonosporaceae; genus Micromonospora; species Micromonospora sp. SL1-18. Next base: position 14,792 of record NZ_JBLROA010000051.1, read on the forward strand.
CCATCCTTACGGCGTTTCGCCGCCGCGAACCACGCGTCCGAGAACCGGCGCAACACTGACCGGGCACCCGCCGAGTCCAGTTCACCGAACGTGCCCGGGCCCGATCCGGACAGCTCCCGGCACAGCGCCTGGTATCCCGTCAGCGGAGTGTCGTGGCGGCGTCGCCGCCATGCGTTGATTTCGAGTACGCACGCCCACACGTCACCGGCCGAGCGCAGCAGTCCGAAACACCGCCGCCGCTGCCCCGCCGTCACCCGGACAGCGACCCGCGCCGTGCGATGAACGACCCGAGGTGCGGCAGGATCCCGACGGCGAGGCACGAACCAAACCCAACACCACCGGTACGACAAATCTCGGCGGCGGCCAACCGGGCGAAAGTTAGTGGGCACGGACCTAGCCGACAATGGGTTGCTCCTCCGGGTAGCGGTACAGGCGCCGTCGGGTGTTCAACGCGATCGCGGACCCGAGGGTGAGCGGGCCGACCCGGCCGATGTACATGAGCGCGGTCAGCAGGTACTGGCCGGGTGGCTTCAGCTCGGCGGCGAGTCCGGTGGTCAGGCCGGTGGTGCTGAACGCGGACGTGACGTCGAAGAGCGCGGCGTAGTAGCGGACGTGCTCGGTCAGCACGATCACCACGACCGTGCCGGCGACGACCACCGCCACGCTGAGTAACGCCACGGTCAACGCCTGCCGCTGGCTTGCGGTGGCGACCCGCCGGCCGCCCACCGTCACGTCCGCCTCGCCGCGCAGCTCGGCCCAGATGACAAAGGCGAGCAGGAAGAACGTGGAGACCTTGATCCCGCCGGCGGTGCTGGCGCTGCCGCCGCCGATGAACATCAGCACGATCAGCAGCGGGAAGCTCTCCTCGCCGAGCCGGGCGACGTGGATCACGTCGAAGCCGCCGGTGCGGCTCAGCGCGATCTGGGTGAACGAGGCCAGCACCTTCCCCGGTACGCCGAAGGTGCCGACCGTGGCGGGGTTGCGCCACTCGTTTAACAGCAGGGCGGCGGAGCCGAACAGGATCAGCGCGACGCTGCCCCAGATGGTCAGCTTGGTCGCGACCGCCCAGTGGCCAGGCCGCCGCCAATCCCGCACCGCCTCGAAGAGTGCCGGGAAGCCCAGCCCGCCGATGATCGCACCCAGGCCCAGCGGCAGCGCCACGAAGGGGTCGCGGGAGAAGCCGACCAGTCCGTCGGAGTAGAGGGCGAACCCGGCGTTGTTGAACGCCTGGATCGAATGGAACGCGGCGTACCACAGGGCCCGCCCCAGGGAATAGTCGTAGGACAGCCACAACCGGCTGGCGATCACCGCCATCATCACCGCCTCGGTCGCGAAGACCGTCGCCGCGATCCGGGCCAGCAGCCAGCGGACGTCGCCGACGCCGTACTCGGCGGTCTCGGCCTGGACCAGCAGCCGGTTGCGTAGACCGAGCCGGCGGGAGACCACCAGGATCACCAGCGCCGCGCCGGTCAGGATGCCGATGCCGCCGACCTGGGTGAGCACGGTGATCATCGCCAGCCCGAAGTCGTTCCAGTAGTTCGGGGTGTCGTTGATCGCCATGCCGGTGACCGAGACGGCCGAGGTGGCGGTGAAGAGCGCGGTGACGAACGGGGTGAAGCGGTGGTGGCTGGTGGCCCAGGGCAACATCAGCAGGCCGGTGCCGAGCAGGATCACCGCCAGGAACCCGAACGGCACCAGCCGTACGGGACGACGGAGCAGACGGCGCACCACGTCATCTTCCGTCCCGAGATTCACCGGCAGGGCAGGAACCGACCAACTGATCGTGCCCCGGGACGTGAATGGATCGCCCGAGCGGATGTTGTCTTACAGCCGGGGCATCGGGCTAACGGGCAGTTGTCGGCGTTGGCTAGTCTCGATCAAGCGCCCGTTGATCACCGGGCCTCTGTCTGTAGTAGACATTGCCAAGCCATCCGTGGGGGAGATGCATGCGCAAAGCTATCCTGGCAGCACTGACCAGCGTCGCGATCGGGGCCACCGCCATCGTCGCGACCTCTTCGCCGGCTAACGCCGCCAGCGACTACTACTTGGCCATGACCGAGCAGTCCAGCAACCGGGTCATGGTGTGGAACCGGAACACCAGCTGGACCGACGCGAACCTGCGCTGGCAGTTCACGCCGGGCACCACAACCGGGGCGTGGGCCAACCTGTCCGATGTGAAGTTCCGGGACACGGCCTCGCACGGCATGATCGCGTTGGTCGCCGCCTCCGGCGGCAAGGCCGCGATCGTCCAGGTGAAGAGTGGCTCGAAGAAGGCCACCACCGCCAACATTCTCTGGCAGGCCACGCCGGGCGGGAACCCGCACGCGATCGAACGCATCCCGGGCAACGGGTCGGTCGTGGTCGCCAGCTCCAACGGGTACCTGACCCTGTACTCGCCGAGCAACGCGAACAAGCCGAGCACCCTCGCGAAGGTGCAGACCATTTCCTTCAAGGGTGCGCACGGGGCGCTCTACGACCCGACGCACAAGTTCCTGTGGGCGATCGGCGAGGGCAGGCTCACGCCGTTCAAAATCTCCGGCTCGGGCCGCAGCACCCGGCTGTCGGCCAAGAACGGCTACATCAGCCTCGGCACGTACAAGAACTCGGCCGGGAAGACCGTGCCGAACCTCGGCCACGACCTGCAGCCGTCGTACACGAACAAGGACACGCTCTTCATCACCCACACCAGCGGCGTCTACTCGGTCAACACCTGGTCCTTCCGGATGTTGAAGGAATCCGGTACCACCCGGGTGAAGGCGTACGTCAACCAGCGCGGCGGTGAGCGGGCCTGGATCCGCGGCGACAACAAGGGCTCGCGCCCCTGGGCGAGCCCCACGGTGCAGTTCTTCAACTCCGCCGGCAAGGCCACCACGACGAAGAGCCGCTCCGGGGCCCGGTTCTACAAGGTCCGGATCTGGACCACCGCGTTCGAGTAACGCACCCGCGACGAGACAGACCGAACAGAACGAAACAGACGAGGAGGTCGTGGCCTGGCCACGGCCTCCTCGTTTCTTGTCCCGGTGTCGGCTACGGCACCTGCTCGCGTGAATCGTTTACGCCATCAGGTCTGTAGGGAGTGCGGAACTTACTGCCCGGGCCGCTCGGCAACGTAGGTGCCGCGCCCCTGCTGACCGATGATCAGGTTACGGTCGTGCAGGATGACGAGCGCCCGGTAGGCGGTGTTGTTGCTGACGCCATAGGTGGCAGCCAGTTGACTCGTGGACGGCAGCTTGTCGCCCGGCTTCAGTTCGCCTGAGCTGATCTTTCCCGCTATGTCATCGACGATGCGCCGGAAAGAGGGCTGTGCTGTGGGCATGGTGAGGACTCCGGTTGGTTCGGCGTCTCCGATCATGCCCGACCTACTCCAGCATCTGCAATAAGTAGGCGCGCCGGCACAGAGGGCTAGACTCACGCCACTTAGTGGCGTAAGTTGCTCGGTGTCCGGCTCCGGTTGGTTCGGCAAGCCCTGGAGTTCGGACCCAGAGGTGGGCTCCGGGGTCGTACCGCCGACGAGGGCTGCGGTCGCGGGGCCGGCGGGTCGGCCCCGTCCCCTATCCGCGGGCCGGCCCGCCTTCCAGGGATCCGGCCTCGCGAGGGAGGGTGGCCATGCGCAACATGCTCAAGTTCCTACGACCGGCCGGGCGGGCGGCGGAGAGCCGACCGCCGAACGGCGGGTGGTACCGCTCGGCGTCCTGCGCGCCGCTGACCGCCGGGCAGATACGCGAGCGGCAGTTCCGCAACGTGCGGCGCGGAGTGCGCCGGTGAGCCGCGAACGTTTTGTCGTACACCTGCCGGTGCTCGCCACCGACCTGGAGGGTGCGCGCCGCTTCGCCCGCAGCATCTGTCGGGCGCTCGGTTTCCTGGCCGATGTGGACCGGAACGGGACCACCGTGTCGACCGAGGACGCCCAGTGCGTACGCCACTGGGTCTACTGCGACCGGCTGCTCGACGGCGGCCGGCGCTGCCCGCGCCCGACCGACCACGACGGCGCGTGCGACCAGGGCGGATAGCGGCGGCGATGGCGGGCCGCGACACACCGCCCGGCCTGTCGATGGTGGCCCGGGCCACCAGAATTCGACCGGGTTACGCGGCGGCGCCGAGAGTTGTAAGACAAGGCCATCCCACCGCGCATACTTGTGTGCTTCGGCCACATAGCTCGTGGGTGATGTCACTTCTAGCGTGAGCCGACAACTGCGTTCCCCCCTGTCCTCACCTGGAGTCGCAATGACGATCCGGCACACGCGACGGGTGTTCCTCTCCGCCGCCACGATGATGGCGGCCGCGTTGGCCGCCACCGCCTGTGGCAGCCCGCAGGACACCGCGTCCGGCGGCGGCGACGCCGCACCGGTAAAGGTCGGTCTGGTGTATTCCCAGTCCGGGCCGCTGGCCAGCTACGGCAAGCAGTACCTCGAGGGTTTCAAGGCCGGCCTCGACTATGCAACCAAGGGCACCGGAAAGGTCGGTGACCGGAAGATCGAGCTCACTGAGGTCGACGACGCGGGGGACCCGGCGAAGGCGGTCTCCGCGGCCAAGGACCAGATCGGCAAGGGCGCGAAGATCATCGCGGGCTCCACCGCCTCCGGCGTGGCCCTGCAGGTCGCCCCGATCGCCGCGCAGAATAAGGCGCTGTTCATCTCCGGGCCGGCCGCCACCGACGCGGTGACCGGGGCGAACAAGTACACGTTCCGCTCGGGTCGGCAGTCCTACCAGGACGTGGTGACGGCCAAGTCCTTCATCGGCGACGCCGCCGGCAAGAAGGTCGTCGTGTTCGCCCAGGACGGCGCGTTCGGTGACGCGAACGAGGCCGCCGTCAAGGCCGTGATCGGCGGGGCCGGCGCGACCGTGAGCAGCGTCCGGGCCCCGGCCAGCGCCACCGAGTTCACCCCGTTCGCCAGCCAGATCAAGGCCGCCAAGCCGGACCTGCTCTTCGTCGCCTGGGCCGGCACCACCGCCCCGGCCATGTGGCAGACCCTCGACCAGCAGGGCGTGCTCGCCTCCACCACGGTCGTCACCGGCCTCGACATCCGCGCCTCGTGGCCCACCTTCGGCGCGGCCGGCAGCAAGATCTCCTTCCTGTCGCACTACTTCGACGGGGCCAGCGACACCGAGGCGGCCAAGGCGCTGAAGGCCAAGGTCGGCACCATCGACCTGTTCCACCCGGACGGTTTCACCGCCGCCCAGATGGTCGTCCGCGCCGTGCAGGAGGGCGGCGACGACGTCGACAAGATGGTCAAGGCGCTCGAGGGCTGGCAGTTCGACAGCGTCAAGGGCCAGATGAGCATCCGCGCCGAGGACCACGCGCTGCTCCAGCCGATGTACCAGGCCAAGCTCACCGGCAGCGGCACCGAATACACGGCGACCGCACAGAAGACCCTGACCGGCGACGAGACCACGCCACCGGTTACCCAGATGAAGGGCTGACCGGTGCTCGTCACCCACGGTCTGACCTGGCGGATCGGTGAGGTCGCCATTGTCGACAGCGTCCACCTCGACCTCGAGCCCGGCGAGTTCCTCGGCGTGATCGGGCCGAACGGCGCCGGCAAGACCTCCCTGTTCAACCTGATCACCGGCCTGCGCCGACCCACCGAGGGGCGAGTCCTGCTGGACGGGAAGGACATCACCGCCCTTCCGCCGCACCGGCGGGCCCGCCTCGGGCTGGGACGTACCTTCCAGGCGTCCTCGGTGTTCGGCTCGCTGACGGTGCGGGAGAACGTCCGGCTCGCCGTACAGGCACACCGGGGTGGCTCGATGAAGCTGTGGCGGCGGGCGGCGGCCGACCGGGAGGTGGCCGCCGCCGCCGACGCGGCGCTCGACCGGGTCGGCCTCGCCCACCGGGGTACGGCGCTCGCCGGCACCCTGGCGCACGGCGAGAAGCGCAAACTGGAGATCGCCCTGCTGCTCGCCGGGGAACCCCGGGTGATGCTGCTGGACGAGCCGATGGCCGGGGTCAGCGCCGAGGACGTGCCCGAACTGGTCGCCGTCATCAAGTCGTTGACCGGCGACAGCAGCCGGTCGGTGCTCATGGTGGAGCACCACATGGACGTGATCCTGGAACTGGCCGACCGGATCGCCGTGATGCACCACGGGGCGCTGCTGGCCTGCGACACCCCGGACACGGTGATGGCCAACGCCACGGTGCAGGAGGCGTACCTGGGGGAGGCCCTCTGATGATGGAACCCGTCCTCAGCGTGGAGAACCTGTCCGTGCGGATCGCCGGGCTGCACATCCTCCAGGGAGTGTCGTTCGAGGTCGCGCCGACCGGGGTGACCGTGCTGCTCGGCCGCAACGGCGTCGGCAAGACCACCACGTTGCGGGCCGTCGTCGGCCTGACACCCCGCAACGGCGAGGCGCGCGGCACCGTCCGGATGGGCGCGCGCAGCCTGCTCGCCCGCCCCACCCACCGGCTGGTCCGCGACGGCCTCGGCTACGTGCCGGAGGACCGCTGCGTCTTCGCCGGCCTCACCGTCGCGGAGAACCTGCGCCTCGCCGAACGGCGGGGCACGACCCCGGCGTACGACAAGGTCTATTCGCTCTTTCCGGAGCTGGACCGGCGCGGACGGCAACGGGCCGGCTCGCTCTCCGGCGGGCAGCAGCAGATGCTCGCGATCGGCCGGGTGCTGCTCAACGACAACCGGCTGCTGCTGGTCGACGAGCCGACCAAGGGGTTGGCGCCGAAGGTGGTGACCGAAGTGGCCGAGGTGCTGGAACGGGTCGCGGAATCCGTGCCGGTGCTGCTGGTCGAGCAGAACCTCGCCGTGGTACGGCGGCTGGCGCGTGACGCCGTGGTGCTCTCCGCGGGCAAGGTGGCGTGGACGGGGAACGCGCAGGAACTGCTGCTGGAGACCGCGCTGACCAAGTCGCTGCTGGGTGTCGGTTCGGGCGAGGTGCACGCGTGAGCACAGTGGTCCTGTTGGCGCTGACCGGGCTCGGCCTGGCGGCGCTCTACTTCCTGGTCGCCTCCGGCCTCTCCCTGGTCTTCGGCCTGGCCGACGTGCTCAACTTCGCGCACGGCCTGTTCCTCGGCGTCGGGGCGTACGCGACCTGGTGGGCGGCCGACAACCTGCCCGGGGCCGGCTCCGCCGGGTTCGGGTTCGTGGTGGCGGTCGCCTTCGGCGTGCTCGCCGGGGCCCTCGTCGCGGTGCTGGTCGAGTTGGTGCTGATCCGGCCGCTCTACTCCCGCACCATCGAGCAGGTGCTGGTCACCGTCGGCCTGTCGCTGGCCGGAGTGGCACTGCTCCAGGCCACCTGGGGTGCCGACCCGCGCCCGTTCCCGCGTCCCGCGTGGACCCGCGAGGTGACCTCCGTGCTCGGCGCGAACGTGCCGAACGCCGGGCTGCTGCTGATCATCGCCGCCGTGCTGGTGCTCGGCGGGCTGCTCGCGTTCCTCCGCTTCACGAGGTACGGCCTGATCATCCGGGCCGGCGTGGAGAACCGGGAGATGGTCACCGCGCTCGGCATCGACGTGCGCAAGGCGTTCACCCTGGTCTTCGCGATCGGCGGGGCGGCCGCCGCGCTGGCCGGCGCGCTCGGCGGGGTCTACTTCGGCAACGTCTCGCCCGGACAGGGCGGCTCGCTGCTGATCTTCGCGTTCATCGTGGTGGTGATCGGCGGGATGGGCTCGGTGGTCGGGTCCGCGTACGCGGCGGTCGCAGTGGCGCTGCTGCAACAGTTCGTCAACTACTACGCCGTGCAGTATTCCGAGAACCTCTCGGGCGCCGGTGACATCTGTGTGGTGGCGCTGCTGGCCGTGGTGCTGCTGCTGCGTCCGCAGGGCCTGGCCGGAAAGGTGGCAACGGCATGACCGAGGTCAAGAGTCCCGAGGTGCCGGCACCGCCCGCGGCGGTGCCCGACGAGCTCACGCCGGGGCACGCCCGCTGGCACGGGCTGCGCCCGTACACGCCGCTGGCCGCCCTGGCCGTGGCGGCGATCGTGCCGTACTCGACGCTGAACCTGCCGGGCATCTTCGAGGGGCCGCTGAACTCGCCGGGCACCCTGCAACTGCTCGCCGTCTGCCTGGTCTTCGGCGGTCTGGCGGCCGGCTACGACCTGCTCTTCGGGCGGACCGGGATGCTCTCCTTCGGGCACGCCCTCTACTTCGCCGCCGGTGTCTACGGCACCGACGTGCTGATCACCAAGGCCGGGCTGCCACTGTGGCAGGCGGGGCTGCTCACGATCGTCGGCGGGACCATCCTGGCGGCGCTGCTCGGCGCGGTCGCGTTGCGTACCGTCGGGATCGCGTTCGCCATGGTGACCCTCGCCTTTGCCCAGGTCGGGGCGATCCTGGTGGCCAGGAACTTCGGCGGGCTCACCGGCGGCGAGGAGGGGCTGCCGCTGGACGTGTCCGGGCTGCCGGCGTCGCTGATCGGGGTGGCCAACACGGCCAACCTGTACTGGCTCGCGCTGGCGTACCTGGCCCTGGTGGTCTTCGTGATGCACCGGGTGAGCGGCTCGCCGACCGGGCGGGTACTGGCCGGGCTGCGCGACGACGAGCGGCGGGTCGGGGTGCTCGGGCTCGACCCGTACCGGTTCAAGCTGGTCGCGTTCACCCTGGCCGGTGGCCTGGCGACCACCGGCGGGGTGGTCTACTGCCTGATCGTCGGCGGCGCGTCTCCGCACATCACCTCGTCCGAGCTGACCCTGTCGCTGCTGGTCATGGTGGTGCTCGGTGGTCCGGGGACGCGCTGGGGTCCGGTGCTCGGCGGCATCCTCTACATGTACCTGGACCACCGGCTGACCGCCTTCGGCACCGGCGACGCGGTGAACAGCCTCCCGGCGTTCCTCAGCCAGCCGCTGTCCCAGCCCCTCTTCGTCCTCGGCACGGTCTTCATCCTGGCCGTCTACTTCTTCCCCGGCGGCCTGGCCAGCCTCAGATCCCGCCTGCACCCCCTCCTGTCCGCCCTCCCCCGCCGCCGCCCCCTCTCGCCCCGTTGATCAAGGACATTGCGTCAGAATTCCGCGCCGCCGGCTACGACACCTGGGGCGGCGACCCCCCCCGTGTGGTCGCCGCCCCTACGTGTCGTCGGTCAGCCGTTCAGCAGTTCGTACGCCGATGCGGGCGCCTTCTGCACCTGGTCCCCGGTCGGCGCGCTCAGCTTCGGCGCCTTGCCGAAGTCGTAGTACCGGACGACGAGCTTGGTGGCCTTCTGCTTCCCGCCGGCGGGAATGTCCAGCGTCAGCGAGGTGAGGTTGCCGTCCGCTCCGACCACCGCGGTGAACGGCACCTTCTTGGCGGCCTCGCCGAGCGCCGCGATGTCCACCCCGTCCACCGCATTGGCCACGTCCTGACCTCTGGTCAGGTCGGCGGACCCGGCGTAGGTGCCGTCGCCCTTGTCCTCGACCGTGTCCGCGGTACGGATGATCGCGGCGGTGTTGCCCGGGTCGGTGCCCTCGTACACCGGAGCATCCGTCGGATCGTCGAGCTTGGCCCGGTCCAGCGCCATCCAGCGCTTCGGCAGCTTCATCATCTCGTGCAGCCCGGCGATGCCCTCGAGCTTGACCCGCAGCCAGCTCTGGTCGTCGATCATCCGGAACGTCATGTTCATGGTGAACTTGGGATCTTCGTTCTTCTGCGTCAGGCCGAGCTCCATCGCGTGTGCGGCCGGGTCCACCACGCCGACGAGCTTGTCCGTGCCGTCAACGGTGGAGAAGCGGAAGCCCGGGTCGTCCTCGTTCGGCACGGCGGCCAGCAGGACGGCCTTCGGGTCGACGGACGGGGACGCCGCAGGGGTGGATCCGGTGCCGTTGGCGGAGGTGCCGTTGATGATCCCGCACCCCGCCGACAGGGCGGTGGCGGCCAGCACGGCCGTCGCGATACCCGCGACCCGCCGGATCGTCGCGGCGGTGCCGATACGCTGCGTCATTTCGTTGACTCACTTTCCCAGGGGCTGTTGCCGTGAGGATCCTGGCAGCTCCTACTGCCGTTCCGCTGCCGATATGCTGCCGTCCGACTGCCGCCGGCCGCCGCCGGCGGACTGGCGGTGGGTAGGAGCGGAAACTCGCATGTCAGAGGCGTTGCGCTTCGAGATCCTCGGTCCGCAGCGGGCATGGTACGCCGACCGTCCACTCGGCCTCGGCGCCGGCAAGCAGCGGGCAGTGCTCGCCGTGCTGCTGCTCTCCGCCGGCCGTCCGGTGCCGATCGGGCAGATCATCGAGGCGGTCTGGCCGGGTGAGCCGCCCGCCAACGGCCCCAACGTCGTGCAGAAGTACGCCGCCGGCCTACGCCGGGTGCTGGAACCCGAGCGTTCCCGCGTACGCCGGGGCGGGTGCTGACCCTCACCGACGCCGGGTACCTGCTGCGGATCCCGCCGGAGGCGGTGGACGCGGTCCGCTTCGAACGCGGGCTGCACCAGCGCATCCTGCGCGCCGACCGGGTCCACCGGGTTGCCGCGCTGGGCGAGTCACCTGGTGACCGTGGCCGGTGTGGCGGTGGCGCTCTGCTCGCTCGGTGTGCTCACCTGGTTGGTGGTGCTCCTCTACGCCGTCCGTCGGGGCCGTGGCTGGCTCTTCGCGGCAGCCGGCGGCTACCTCACCGCGGTGCTCCTGTTCGTGGCGGGCATGGAGACCATGGATGCCGAAGGCAACGGGGTGTTGTCCGACATCGGGCTCCTCGCTCTCGGTGTGGCTTGGCTCGGCGGTGCCGGGCACCTGGTCATGCTCAACCCGACCGTCGCCGGAGCGTTCCGGAGCCGGGCGGACCGCCGGGCGCCGCTCGCCACCGACCAACGGGTACGCCGTGAGCAGGCCCGTTACCTGCTCCACCACTTCCCGGCGGCCCGAGAGCAACTGCACATCGGCCGACCCGACCTGCCTCGTACCTTCGACGACGGCGGCCTGGTCGACATCAACGCGGTGGGGGAGCAAGCGCTCGCCGCCCTGCCCGGAATGACCGGCGCGCAGGCCCGGCAGTTGGCGATGGACCGGTGGCTGCATGGCCCGTTCGGCTCGATGGAGGAGTTGGCCGCCCGGTGCATACTTCCGCCGGCCCTCACCGACTCCCTCCGCGACCTGCTCGTTTTCCTTCCACCCCTCCCGGAGCACCCGCCGACCGGCGGGACACCAGCGGCGCTGGTAGAAATGCCGGATGAGCCAGGATCGGGTGGCCGTACGGGAACGGGCCGAGGCGGTGCTGCGGCGGCTGGCGGGTGAGCACGCCCGGCTCCGCGAGGACCAGTGGCGGGCCATCGAGGCGCTGGTGGTGGACCGGCGGCGGGTGCTCTGCGTACAGCGCACCGGCTGGGGCAAGTCGGCCGTCTACTTCGTGGCCACCGCGCTGCTGCGGGAGGGCGGGGACCAGGGCCCGACCGTGATCGTCTCGCCGCTGCTGGCGTTGATGCGTAACCAGGTCGAGTCGGCCGCCCGCGCCGGCATCCGGGCCCGGACCATCAACTCGGCCAACCTCGACGAGTGGGACGAGATCACCGCCGAGATCCACGCCGGGGCGGTGGACGTGCTGCTGATCAGCCCGGAACGCCTCAACAACCCGGACTTCCGCGACGGCGTGCTGCCGAAGCTGGCCGCCACCACCGGGCTGCTGGTGGTGGACGAGGCGCACTGCGTCTCCGACTGGGGGCACGACTTCCGGCCGGACTACCGCCGGCTGCGTACCTTCCTCGCCGACCTGCCCGAGCGGACCCCGGTGCTCGCCACCACCGCCACCGCCAACGCCCGGGTCACCCAGGATGTCGCCGAGCAACTCGGCGACGCACTCGTGCTGCGGGGGACCCTCGACCGGGAGTCGCTGCGGTTGGGCGTACTCGATCTGTCGAGCCCGGCCCACCGGCTGGCCTGGCTCGCCGACCACCTGGACCGGCTGCCCGGCTCCGGGATCATCTACACGCTGACCGTCGCGGCGGCCGGCGAGACGGCGGAGTTCCTGCGGGCGCGGGGCTGGCAGGTGGCCGCGTACACCGGGCAGGCCGAGGACGCGGACCGCCGTGCCGCCGAGCAGGACCTGCTGGACAACAAGATCAAGGCGTTGGTGGCCACCAGCGCGCTCGGCATGGGCTTCGACAAGCCCGACCTCGGCTTCGTGGTGCACCTGGGCGCACCGTCCTCACCGATCGCCTACTACCAGCAGGTCGGCCGGGCCGGCCGGGCGGTCGAGCACGCCGAGGTGCTGCTGCTGCCCGGCGTCGAGGACGCCGCGATCTGGCGGTACTTCGCCTCGCTCGCCTTCCCGCCCGAGGAGCAGGTCCGGGCGGTGCTCGCCGCCCTGCACACCGACCGGCCGATCTCCACCCAGGCCCTCGAACCGGTCGTCGACCTGCGCCGGGCCCGGCTGGAACTGATGCTCAAGGTGCTCGACGTGGACGGCGCGGTCCGCCGGGTGCGCGGCGGCTGGCTCGCCACCGGCGAGCCCTGGGTCTATGACGAGGCCCGGTTGCGGCGCGTCGCCCAGGCGCGCACCGCCGAGCAGCAGGCCATGCGCGAGTACGCGAGCACACCCGGCTGCCGGATGCGCTACCTGCGCGAATGCCTGGACGACGCCGGGGCGGGCGACTGCGGCCGCTGCGACAACTGCGCTGGGCCGCTGTTCACCCCCGACGTCTCCGGCACGGCGCTCACCGCCGCGCAGACCTTCCTCGGCCGCCCCGGCCTGGAGATCGCGCCCAAGAAGCTCTGGCCGACCGGCCTGGAGGCGGTGGGCGTACCCCTCAAGGGGCGCATCTCCCCGGCGGAGCAGGCACTGTCGGGGCGGGCCGTGGGGCGGCTGTCCGACCTGGGCTGGGGTGGGCGGCTGCGCGGCCTGGTCGGCCCGGACGCGGCCGACGCCCCGGTCCCCGACGACGTCGCGGCGGCGGTGGTCGAGGTGCTGAAGGCGTGGGCGCACGGCGACGACCCGTGGCCCCGCCGCCCGGTCGGCGTGGTCGCCGTCGCCTCCCGCACCCGCCCGACGCTGGTCGGCACGCTCGCCGAGCGGATCGCCACCGTGGGCCGCCTGCCGCTGCTCGGCCGGGTCGTCCCGACCGGACCGTCCGGGACCGCCGGGCCGCGCGGCAACAGCGCCCAGCGGGTACGCGCGCTGCACGACGCCTTCGCCGTGCCGGACGACCTGGCCGAAGCCCTGGCCGGGCTGGCCGGGCCGGTGCTGCTCGTCGACGACCTGGTCGACTCCGGCTGGACCATGACGATGGTGGCCCGGCTACTGCGCCGGGCCGGCGCCCCGGAGGTGCTCCCGTTGAGCCTCGCCGTCGCCGGGTGAACCGTCGGGTTCAGCTGGGGGAAAGTTCCCGGGCCGGCCGGATTGCGAGCGCCGCCACCGTCACCGACGGTCAGCCGAGCGGCACCGCACCTGGCGGTACGGTGGGCCCATGACCGAGCAGCGACCCGTCACCCAGACGTACGCCGTCACCGGGATGACCTGCGAGCACTGCGTACGGGCGGTCACCGAGGAACTGTCCGCCCTGCCCGGCGTCGACGAGGTCCGGGTCGACCTGGCCGCCGGCACGGCCACGGTCACCAGCACCGAGCCGCTGCCGATCGAAGCCGTCCGCGCCGCCGTTGACGAGGCGGGTTACGAGCTGGCCACCGGCGTTGCCTGAGTCGCCAGCCGTCAGCGTGTCACCGGCCGACCTGCCGGCCACCGACCTGCGTACCCCGGGGGCGGAGCCGACCGGGGTGGACCGGGGCACGCTCCGGCTCGCCCTGGTGGTCGGCGGGCTGGTGCTCGCCGTGCTGTTCGGCTTCGGCCTCGGCCGGCTGAACCCGCCGCCGACCACCGCGTCCGGCGCCGTCCCGGCGACCGCCGCCCACACCCACCCGCCGGGCACAGGTGCCCACTCGCACGACGGGGCCACCGCCACGCAGGCCGGGGATGCGGACGCCGTCGGCCTCTCGATCAGCTCGGGCGGTTACACGCTCGCCCCGTCGGCCGTGGAGTTCCCGGTCGGCCGGGCCGGTGCGCTGCGATTCCAGATCCGGGACGAGCGGCGTCGGCCGGTAACCCGCTTCGCCGTCGTGCACGAGAAGCCGATGCACCTCATCGTGGTGCGCCGCGACCTCACCGGCTACCAGCACCTGCACCCGACGATGGCGGCCGACGGGACCTGGTCGGTGCCGCTCACCCTGCCCGAGGCGGGCGTCTGGCGGGCGTACGCCGACTTCACCGCCGTCGCCGACGACGGCCGGCAGACCGCAGTCACGCTCGGCGTGGACCTGGCCGCGCCCGGCGGGTACGCGCCCCGCCCGCTGCCCGGGGCGGCCACCTCGACCACCGTCGACGGGTTCACCGTCGGCTACGAGGGCACGCCGAAGGCGGGGGAGACGCTTCCGGTGCGCTTCTCGATCCGCTCCGGCGGCAGCCCCGCGGCGCTGGAGCCCTACCTCGGCGCGTACGGCCACCTGGTCGCGCTGCGCGAGGGGGACCTCGGCTACCTGCACGTGCACCCTGGGCCGCAGGCCGAACCGGGCACCGTGACGTTCTGGATGACCCCGCCGGGGCCCGGGCGCTACCGGATGTTCCTGGATTTCCAGGTGGCCGGCGTGGTGCGTACCGCCGAGTTCACCGTGGCGGTGGGCTGAGCGGGTCAGCCGGCTCGGCGGACCGGCCGGCGGGCCAGGTAGCGGAGCAGGTCGCGGATGTGGTGCTTCTCCTCGGCGGGGACGCTCGGATCAGCCAGCCGTTCCAGGATCACTCGGACATCCGCCTCCACCGGGGTCTCCTCCCCACGGCGACGGGGGATCGGGTCGGCGTCGGGCAGGCCGAGCGCGCGGAAGGCGGCTGTCACCGGCAGGTCGAGCGCGGCGCAGAAGCCGCGTACCTTGGCCAGCTCGGGGTAGTCCTGCCAGTCGCCGGCCAGCCAGCGGAACACTGTGGAGCGACCCACCCGGGTGTGCGCGGCCAGATCGGTCACCGTCCAGCCGCGCTCCTCACGGGCGTCGTCGATGGCCCGCCGCACAAAGCGCGCGAAGGCCATCTGCGGCGAAACCTCTGCCATGGCCTCGGGGCGTTTCCTCTCCGGACTGGCACACTGGACGGTGCGCCTACGAGGGTAGTACGGCCGTAGGCGGAAGTAACTGACTGATCTGTGGGGGCCCGTGGGCGTCAGGCCGGCGACGACCCGGACAGCAGCGCCGCCAACCGGGGGGTGACCTCCCACTGGCCGACCAGTTCCTGGTACTCCGCCCGCTGGTCGTCCGTCGGCTCGTGCCCCGTCCGCCGGGCCCGGATCAGCAGGTTGCGCGGGGTGTGCCGGGAGTCGACGAACTCCACCACCTCGGCGCGGTACCCGTGCAGCCGGAGCAGGCCGGCCCGCAGCGCGTCGGTCAGCACGTCGGCGAACCGTTCGCGCAGGATGCCCTGCCGGGTGAGCAGCCCGTACGGCTCCGGTGCCGGCCGGGACCGCAGCTGGGCCGCCACGTCGTGGTGGCAGCAGGGGGCGGCGAGGATCCAGCGGGCGCCCCACCGGACGGCCCGGGCCAGCGCCTCGTCGGTGGCGGTGTCGCAGGCGTGCAGCGCCAGCACCAGGTCGGGGGCCGGCTCGACCGCCGCGTCGGCGATGGTGCCGGCCACGAACCGGACCCGGTCGGCCCAGCCGAGCCGCTCGGCCAGTTCGGTGTTGCGCCGGCGCTGGTCCTCGCGGACGTCCACCCCGACCAGCTCCACGTCCAGCCCGCGCTGCGCCAGGTACCGGTACGCGGCGAAGGTCAGGTACGCGTTGCCGCAGCCCAGGTCGACCACGCGCAGCGGGCCGGTCAGGTCGTCCGGCAGGGTGGCTGCCAGCGCGCGCAGGAACGCGTCCACCTGGCGGCGCTTGGCGGCCGAGCCGCCGATCTCGGCGAAGATCGGATCGCCCGGGTCGAGCAGGTAGTCCTTGACCCGGTCGTGGCCGCTCGGCTCGGGCGCCGGGCGGCTCGCCGCCGCCCGGTGCACCTGCGCCTCACCCGACTTGGTCACCCGCAGCTGCAGCGTCGTGTCGGCCGTCTCCACGTGCCAGTTGCCGAACGGCTCGGCGAGCAGCGCGTCGACAGCCGCGCCGGCCTCCGTGCCCGGGGCCACGTTCCGGGTGTGGGGCCGGGCGCCATCGGAGGTGGCGATCTGCAGCCGGGGGCCGGTCTTGAGGGTGACCGGGCGCAGTTCGGCGCGGACCACCGAGGGGCGCTGGCCGCGACGCCGGCCGGCGGCGACCGCGCGGGTCAGGGCGGGGTCGAGCAGCAGCGCCCGCACCTCGGTGAGGGCAGCGTCCAGCGGTTCCGGCATGGCCCATCTTCCTTGTCGTCGACGGCCGTGATCATGAGGTTTTGGCCCTCCACCCCGGCGTGTCGCGGCAACAACTTCATGGCCGACGCGGCTGGCCGGATGGGGCGGGCAGGGACAGCGGGGACAGGCGGCGGCCCCTGGACCGGGGTCCCGGGGCCGCCATCCGTCGCTGTCAGTCGGCGGTCGCCTCGGCCGGCGTACCCGTGCCCGAACCACCGCCACCACGGCGGCGCCGGCGGCGGCGCGGCTTGGCCGGGGCCTCGCCCTCGGCCGCGGTTGCCGCAGCCGGCTCGGCCCCGCCCTCGGTGGAGATCACCGCGCTGAGCTCGCCGGCGACCACCTCGCCACCCCGGCGGCGCCGCCGGCGGCGCGGGGTGCGGGTGCCCTCCTCGGCGGCCTCGGCGCCCGTGCCGCCCTCGGCGGGCGTCGCGCCGGCGTCGCCCCCGCGACCCCGGCGGCGCTCGCGGCTGCGGCCCTCACCGCGGCGCGAGCCGCGGTCGCCGCGGTCGCCGCGCCGCGACCGGCCCCCGCCGAGGTCCTCCTCGGCCTCCGCCGACAGCCCGGCGCGGGTGCGCTCGGCCGTCGGCAGGGTGCCGGTGACGTCGCTGGAGATGTCCAGGTCGGTGTAGAGGTGCGCGGAGGTGTGGTACGTCTCCGGCGGCTCGGGCATGTCGAGCCCGAGGGTCTTGTCGATGATCCGCCAGCGCGGCACGTCGTCCCAGTCGACGAAGGTCACCGCGACCCCGGTCGCCCCGGCCCGGCCGGTACGACCGATCCGGTGGGTGTAGGTGTCCTGGTCCTCGGGGCAGTCGTAGTTGATGACGTGAGTGACGCCCGTGACGTCGATGCCCCGGGCGGCCACGTCGGTGGCGACCAGCGTGTCGATCTTGCCGGACCGGAACGCCCGCAGCGCCCGCTCCCGGGCACCCTGCCCCAGATCACCGTGAACGGCGGCCACCGCGAAGCCGCGGAAGTCGAGGTCCTCGGCGACCCGGTCGGCGGCCCGCTTGGTACGGGTGAAGATCATGGTCAGGCCCCGCCCCTCCGCCTGGAGGATCCGCGCCACGATCTCGATCTTGTTGAGCGAGTGGGTGCGGTAGGCCAGCTGCCGGGTCTGCGGGTTCGGGCCGGTCTCGGCCGTGTGCCCGGCGTGAATGGTGATCGGGTGGCGCAGGAAGCGCCGGGACAGCGCGACGATCGGGTCCGGCATGGTCGCCGAGAAGAGCATGGTCTGCCGGTCCTCCGGCAGCATCGCCAGGATCTTCTCGACGTCGTCCAGGAAGCCCAGGTCGAGCATCCGGTCGGCCTCGTCGAGCACCAGCGCGTGCACCCGGTCGAGCCGCAGGTGCTTCTGCTTGGCCAGGTCCAGCAGCCGGCCCGGGGTGCCGACCAGGATCTCGACGCCCTTGCGCAGCGCCTCGACCTGCGGCTCGTACGCCACTCCGCCGTAGATCGGCAGCACCCGGACGCCCCGGGTACGGCCGGCGGTGTCCAGGTCCTTGGCGACCTGTAGGCCAAGCTCACGGGTGGGTACGACGACCAGCGCCTGGGGCAGGCCGTCGCCACCCTCGGACGGGGCGAACACCCGCTCCAGCAGTGGGATGCCGAAGCCGAGGGTCTTGCCGGTGCCGGTGGGCGCCTGGCCGATCAGGTCGACGCCGCGCAGCGCGATCGGCAGCGCGTACTCCTGGATCGCGAACGCGTGGGTGATGCCGGCGACCGCGAGCGCCTCGACGGTCTCCTGACGCGCGCCGAGCGCGGCGAATGTGGGGGCCTCCGGACGGACCGGAGCGGTGGGGGCCAGCGACTGGCCTTGAGTCTGCTCACTCATATGGATTTGGGGGTGCCCTCTCGTGGTGCGCCCCTCATGTCCTCAGGGCGCGATCGGTATGGCGCGGGCCACACGGTCGGGGGCGGTACGCCGAGCCGGACCGGGCCGCACGCGCGCCGGGGGCCGGCGTTGATCAGCTCAGCTGAAGAATCGGTGCCCACGGCAACTGTGTCATCCTACCTGAACCGCCCCTGGGTCGTCCTGATTCCGCTGCTGGGCCCCCATCCGGGACGTCGCCGTGTGACCTGGGCCACATGTCGTCGGGGCGACCCGGGGTGGTGGCCGGGCGACGCTTACGACCACTCCGGCTCGGCGTCTCTGATGCCACGCTCGGCTATCCCGAAGCCTGCCAGGCTGCGCGCCGCGCAACCCGGAGCAGCCGTCGAGTTCGCCGCCGCCGAGATGCGTGCGGCCATCGAGGCCAACCCCTGGGTGGCCAAATCCGGCTCCGCAGGTGGGCCCAGCGGCTCGCCGGGGAGGCGGTCTCCCAGACCGGCCGGCTCCCAGAACCGGCCGGGTGGCCGCGGCGGACCCGGGGGCGCGCTCACCCGCGCTGATCGCGCGCCGGGGCGGCGCGGACGCGTCGGCGTTGTTCCGGCGGCTCGCCGACGCGCACGCCGCGCGGATGACGGCCGCGGGCTGAACGACTGAGGCCCGGCACCGCTGCGGCGGGCTGAACGACTGAGGTCCGGCGCCGCCGCGGCGGGTAGCTCCCGCCACGGCGACCCGGCGGGAATCAGCGGACGGTGAACCCGACCGCGCGGGGTGCGGCCTCCGCGATCTCGACGTAGGCGACCTTGGTGACCGGCACGACGACCCGCCGGCCCTTCTCGTCGGTCAGGGAGAGGGTCCCCTCGCCCTTGGCGATGGCGTCGGTCACGATCCGCTCGACCTCGGCCGGCGACTGCCCGCTCTCCAGGACCAGCTCCCGCGGCGCGTACTGCACGCCGATCTTGACCTCCACAGTGCCTCCTCAACTGGGGCGAAAGTGCCGCCGTGAGAAGGCTATCCGATCTGCCGGGCCGATGGTCAGGCTGACTCACCTTGCAGCGGGAAGCTGGCGATGCCCCGCCAGGAGAGGGCGGCGACCAGCGCCTCGGCCTCCGCCTTGGGCACCTGCCGGCCGCTGGCCAGCCAGAACTGGGCGGCCGCCTCGGCCGCACCGACCAGGCCGGAGGCGAGCAGCTCGGCGTGCGCCCGGCTCACGCCGGTGTCCGAGATGATGGTGTCGGTGATCGCCGCGACCGCGCCCTGCTCGACCCGCTCCACCCGTTGCCGTACGGCCGGGTCGTTGCGCAGGTCCGACTCGAAGACCAGCCGGAACGCCTCGCTCTCGTGGTCGACGAAATCGAAGTACGCGCGCACCGAGGCGCTGACCCGCTCCTTGTTGTCGTTGGTGCCGCGCATCGCGTCGTGCACCTTCGCCACGATCGCGTCGCAGTGCGTGTCCAGCAGCGCCAGGTAGAGCTCCATCTTGCCGGGGAAGTGCTGGTAGAGCACCGGCTTGGAGACTCCCGCCCGCTCGGCGATGTCGTCCATCGCGGCGGCGTGGTAGCCCTGCGCGACGAACACTTCCTGGGCGGCGGCGAGCAGTTGCTTGCGCCGCGCCGAGCGCGGCAGGCGGGTGGGCCGGCCGGCGGTCTGTGCACCGTTCCCCACGGCGGTCATGGGAGCCTCCGAGTTTGATCGTACGAGCCGGCACTTATCACCCGAACCGGTCGGGGTCGTGAACCCGTCGCGGAATTGGCCCGCCGCTGTAACTTATCGCCACTGTCCCCACACGGTAGCCTCAGCGGGGGCGACCAAGGAGCGCGCGGTGACTGATTCAGGGCAACCCGGAGCCGCCACCCCGGGAGAGCACGGCGACGGGACGGGTCAGCAGGATGACCTGGCCCACGCTGGCAACGGGTGGGCGCCCCCGACGACCGGCTGGGCCCGGAGCCCGGAGGCTCCCGGCGGCTGGTCCCGCCCCGATGCCACCACCGGCTGGGGCACCGCGTCGTCCCGACACGGCGACCTGCCGGCCCCGTTGCCCGGGCTGCCCGCCGAGGATCCGTCGGGCCGGGTCAACGGCCGCCACCTCAACGGCGTGCCGCACGCTGGGGAGGAGTCGCCCGTGACCCGCCAGTCGCCGGTGAGTGCCCCGCCGCTGGACGAGCCGCGCCGCGAGACCGACGGCGACCGGCTGGTCGTACCGGCCCAGCGGCCGACTCCGGCGATGGAGCAGCCGTCGGCCGAGGCGGAGCCCGGCCCGGCCCGGCCCCCGTCGGACGACCTGCCGGCGGGCCGCGCCTGGGCGGAGGGCAACGTCCCGTCGTCCGCACCGCCGGCCCTGCAGGTGCCGCCGGCCGGCGCCGCCGCCTCCGGTTTCGAGATGCCGCCCGGCCTGCACGCCCCGACCGCCGAGCCGCCGCCGTCGTTGTCCCAGGGGTGGGCCGATCGGGCGCCTGCGGAGTCGCCGTCGTTGTCTCAGGGCTGGGCCGATCGAACGCCTGCGGAGTCGCCGGCGGAGTCGCCGTCGTTGGCTCAGGGGTGGGCCGACCGATCCGCGTCGCCGGCGCCCACCGGGCCGGTCGCCGAGCGGGACGCGGGTCCGGTGGCGGAGCATCGCGGCAACCCCGAGGAGCCGCGCGCGGCGTCAGCCGACGACCGGCGCGCCGGGCCACCGGGCGAGCGCGGGCCGGCGCCGGCCGAGGAGCCGGACCGGTCCGGCGCGAGCTGGAGCCCGCCGAGCTGGGGCGGTGGCTGGGCCCCCCGCTGGGCCGGCGAGGACGAGCCGACCGGACGACGCGCCGACGAGGACGAGCCCACCGGACGACGCGCCGGCGAAGACGAATCCGCCGGACGACGGGCGGGCGAGGACGAGCCCGTCGGGCGACCCGCCGGCGAAGACCAGCCCGTCGGGCGACGGCCGCACGAGGACGAGCCGACGGGCCGCCGCGCGGAGCGCGCCGCCGAGTGGGCACCGGAGCAAGCGCGGTCGTACGAGGCGTCCCGGGCCGAGGCCGAGCCCAACCCGGCGTACGAGCCGCCGGCGCGGGAGATCCGCGAGCGGCCCGCCTGGGCCGGGCCGCCCGTGCCGGTGACCCCCTTCAGCGCGCCGCCGCACCCCGCCCCGACCAGTGCCCCGCCGGTCCCTCGCGAGGCACCAGCCGGCGGGCGCCCCACCGGGTACGGCCCGGCGGCCACCGGCTACGGCGCGGCGACGGACGCCCGGCGGGACGAGGACGACTTGCCGTTCCGGCCGAGGGCCGTGGCCGACGAGCCACCCGCCGAGGCGCCCGGGCTGCCGCCGACCCCCGCCGGTCCCGCCGCCACGGCGGCCCGCCTCGACCGCGCCCCCGCCACCCCGACGAGCGCACCTCCCTACGTGGCCCGCCGGGCGGCGCCCGAGTCGCTGTCACCGGCCGAGCCGGTTGCCCAAGCCCGGCCGGCGGAACCCGCGCCGGCGGTGCTGCCACAGCGCGTCCCCGCCGAGCCGGACGTGCCCGTCGTGCCGGAGCCGCCCGCCGTGGAACCGCCCGCCGAGACCCCGGAACTCGCCCGCATCGCCACCCACCTGCGCCGCGACGACGAGCCGGCGCCGCTGCGCGAGCGGCCCGAGGGCTTCGACGTCAACGCCATCCTCGACGCCGTCCGTGAGGTCGCCGGCGTTCGGGACGCGGCCCTGCGCCGTACCCCGGCCGGGGCGCACAGCCTCCGGCTCGACCTCGCCGACGGCGCCGATCCGGCCGAGGTGAGCCGGGTGGTGGCCCGGCTGCTCCAGGAACGGATGGGGCTGGCCGCCGCCCCGCAGAACCTGCCCGGCGCCCCGGCCATCCCGCCGCCCCCGGTCCGCCAACGGCCGGCGCAGCCGCGGGCCGAGCGCCCTGGCGAGCCGCACGCGGCACCGGACCGAGCAGGTGCCGCGCGGCCGGCCACGGGCCGGGCCACGGAAAATTGGGCCGGGGAGGGCCGCCTCGGTGCGCCCGAGGCGCGGACCGGCCGGCTCGCCGAGGCACCGGACGGGACGGAGCCGGCTGGCGAGCCGCCACGCCGGCGCCGGCAGGCCGCGGTCCACCGGGGCCGGGCGGCCGTGGAGGAGTCCTCGCTCGCCGCCGCCCCGGCCACGGTCGGCACGTCGTACTCCGGTGGGCAGCTGACCACGACGGAGAGCGCGCCCTCCCGGCCGCTGCACACCGGCGGCGTGCCGGGGCCCCGGGTGGTGCTTGAGCACGTCCAGGTGAGCACCTTCGGGCTCGACGCCACCGTGGAGGTACGCCTGATCGCCGGCGACCGGCCGGCGGAGGGCCACGCCACCGGGCCGGCGGTCGACGGGTACGTGCTGCGGCTCTGTGCGGTGGCCGCCGCGGCGGCGGTGGACGAGCTGCTCGGCTGGCTGGCCCCGAACGGGGAACGGGGGCGATGTTTCGTCGAGCACGCCGCCGTGGTGCCGTTCGGCAACTGCGAGGTGGCCACTGTGGTGGTGCTGCTGGTGTGCGACGGCTGGGTCGAGCAGCTGGCCGGCTCTGCCCTGGTCGCCGGCGATCCCCGGCAGGCGGTCGTCCGGGCGGCCCTGGCCGCGGTGAACCGCCGGTTGGAGGCGCTGCTCACCTGAGCAGAGCGCATGCCGGTGCCGGGTGGCCGTGACACGGGGAGACTGGAGCCATGAAGCGTGCCGCCCTCTGGCCGGAACACGTCCTGCCCGCGCACCAACTCCCACCGCCGTGGCCCGGCCGGGAGGTACGCCTCGACGGCACGGTGACGTACGTGCGGGACACCCCCGCCACCGCCCCCGACGCCGAGCCTGCGCTCTACGTGCACGGCCTCGGCGGCTCCTCGCAGAACTGGACGGACCTGGCCGGCCTGCTCGCCGACCGGTTGGCCGGCCAGGCGATCGACCTGCCCGGCTTCGGCCGCAGCGAGCCCGGCCGGCGGTACACCGTCCCGGCCTTCGCCGACCGGGTGATCCGCTTCATCGAGCACGGCGACCGGGGCCCGGTGCATCTGTTCGGCAACTCGCTGGGCGGGGCGATCTCGGTACGCGTGGCGGCGCTGCGGCCGGATCTGGTGCGGACGCTGACCCTGATCTCTCCGGCGCTGCCGTTCCTGGACTTCCGCCGCTCGTTGCAGGGGCGGATGCTGCCGCTGCTGGCGATCCCCCGCGGGGAGCGGCTGGCCGCCCGGCGGCTGGCGCAGCTCGCCCCCGAGGTGGCGGCCCAGCAGGTGATGGAGGCGTGCATCGCCGACCTGACCCGGATCAGCGAGCAGCGCCGGCGGGAGGCGATCGAGGAGATCCGGGTCCGCTACGAGGCCGCCCACTACGCCGCCGCGTACGTCCGGACCTTCCGCGGCCTGGTCTCCAGCTTTCTGCGGTCGTACCTGCCGGGCTCGGGTTCACTGTGGCGACTGGCAGCGGCGGTGCGCGCGCCCACGCTGGTGGTGGGGGGACGGCAGGACCGGCTGGTCGACGTCCGGGTGGCGCCGCAGGCCGCCCGGGTGATCCCGGACAGCCGCCTGCTGATGCTCGACGGGGTGGGTCACGTGGCCCAGTTGGAGGTGCCGCGCACCGTGGCGCGCGCGGTGCTGGCATTGCTCGCCGAGGCGCGGGACGGCGGGCTCTCGGACCTGCCGGAGAGCTCGCTGGCCGGATCGGAGGCGAGCGTGCCCGGTCGCCACATGGCAGGCTGAGCTGGATGCCCCGTTTCGTCCACCCGCCGCGCGCCGCTGCCCGGCCCGCTCCCGCCCGAAACGGTCGTCCGGCCGGTCGCCGCGGGCAACCGGTGATCGTGGTGTTCGCGTTCCTGGTCGTCGCCGGGGCCGCCATCCCGGTGGCGGTGCAGCGGCCGTCGGCCATCGCGGGGATGCTGACCGCCGACGACACGACGGTGCAACCGCCGGCACGGTCGAGCGCCCCGCCGACGCCGTCGTCCACCCCGCTGGCGCCGTCGTCCGCTCCGCCGGCCTCGTCCGCCCCGGCGAGCCCGTCGCCGGTGCCGAGCACCGGCACGCCCGCGCCGGTGCTGAGCCTGCCCGGCCCGGTGCCGGCCCACGGCCGGGGCAGCTTCGCGTACGACGCCCGGCCGGGCGGGGTGCTCGGCCGGGCAGGGGTGCTGCGCCGTTTCCGGGTGGCGGTGGAGGACGGCTCCGGTGAGGACGTCGAGGCCTTCGGCGATGCCGTGCAGCGGGCGCTGGCCGGGCCGGGGAGCTGGGTGGACGGCGGCCGGTTGCGGTTGCAGCGGGTCGCCCCGGGCAGCCGGTACGACTTCACGATCTATCTGGCCACCCGGGACACGGCCGGCCGGTTGTGTCTGGGCGGCGGGGTCGACATCCGTAAGGACGACGTGCCGTACACGTCCTGCCGGGTGCCCCGCGAGGTGGTCATCAACCTGGACCGCTGGCGGTCCTCGGCGCCGCACCTGGTCGCGGCGGAGTTGCCGCTGGACACGTACCGGAGCTACGTGATCAACCACGAGGTCGGCCACCAGTTGGGGCACCACCACGAGGGGTGCCCCGGGGCGGGGAAGCCGGCGCCGGTGATGCAGCAGCAGACCCTCTTCCTCGACGGCTGTCGGCCGAACCCGTGGCCGTACCTCGACGGCAGGCGGTATACCGGCCTTTCGAGGCGAAAGACCTGATCCTGGCGATGAGGAGTATTTCGCTGGAGAGGCGGTAAAAGAGACTAAATGCCCGAATTGCATGGCACGCTGGTGTCATGACGCCGTCGTCCCCTTCCGACCCGCCTGTCGAGCCCGCCCGTCCGTCGACCGGGGAAGGTCGCCCGGTCCGGCTCGACTTCGACCGCCCGCCGACCCACCCCGGCACCGCCCCGCCGACCCACCCCGACAGCGCCCCGCCGGTCCGCGACGGGCTGCGCCGGATGCGCCGCCGCCGTCGCCGTACCGTCCTGCTCCTGGTCGCGCTGCTGGCGGCGGTGGGCGGCGTGACCGGCCTGACCGACCTGGTCCACGTGCCCACCGGCCCGTCGTCGGTGGCGGCGGGCGACCCGCTGGCGCACGGCGTCGGCGCCGGTCCGCGGGTACGGCCCAGCGGGTACCCGACCGAGGGCTCCGGGCACTTCTCCACCGCCGACAGCCGCTCGCCGGTACGCGGGCACAACGGCCCGCTGCGCCGTTACCGGATCGAGGTCGAACGGGACACCGGGCAGGACGCGGACGAGTTCGCCGCCACGGTCGACGCGGTGCTCGCCGACCCGCGGAGCTGGATCGCCTCCGGCGAGCTGCGGGTGCAGCGGGTGACCGAGGCGGCTGCCGCCGACTTCACCATCTACCTGGCCACCCCGGTCACCTCGGAGCGGATGTGCGCCGAGGGAGGCCTGACCACCGAGCGGTTCACCTCCTGCCGGCTGCCCGGCAAGGTGATCATCAACCTGGCGCGCTGGATGGACGCGGTGCCGGACTACGGCGCCCCGCTGGACGTCTACCGGACGTACGTGATCAACCACGAGGTCGGGCACGAGTTCGGCGAGCTGCACCAGGCCTGCCCGGGGCCGGGCGAGCCGGCGCCGGTGATGCAGCAGCAGACGTACGGGCTGGACGGCTGCGTCGCGAACGCCTGGCCCTACCGCGACGGAGTTCGCTACGAGGGGGAGTTGACCGACGGCCTCTGAGTCGGCGCGGCCCTTATTCCCGCTCCCGAATATCGGACGACGTGTCGCTCATCATGGCCGATCCCTACGCCGCGAGTGACAATTGCGCGGTCCCACCGCCGATCCCGGGGAGTCCACCGTGTCGTTGCCCCCGCTCGTCGAGCCCGCCGCCGAGCTGACCGTAGACGAGGTCCGTCGCTACTCGCGCCACCTGATCATCCCCGACGTCGGGGTAACGGGGCAGAAGCGGCTGAAGAACGCCCGGGTGCTCTGCGTGGGTGCCGGCGGTCTCGGCTCGCCGGCCCTGCTCTACCTCGCCGCCGCCGGCGTCGGCACCCTGGGCATCATCGACTTCGACACCGTCGACGAGTCCAACCTCCAGCGCCAGGTCATCCACGGCGTCTCCGACGTGGGCCGGCCCAAGGCCGAGTCGGCCGCCGCGTCGATCCGCGAGATCAACCCACTGGTCCAGGTCCAGATCCACAACACCGCGCTGGACCGGGACAACATCCGGGAGATCTTCTCCCAGTACGACCTGATCGTCGACGGCACCGACAACTTCGCCACCCGCTACCTGGTCAACGACGCGGCGGTGCTGCTCGGCAAGCCGTACGTCTGGGGCTCGATCTACCGGTTCGACGGCCAGGCGTCGGTGTTCTGGGCCGAGCACGGCCCCTGCTACCGCTGCCTCTACCCGGAGCCGCCGCCGCCCGGCATGGTGCCGTCGTGCGCCGAGGGCGGCGTGCTGGGCGTGCTCTGCGCGTCCATCGGCTCGATCCAGGTCAACGAGGCGATCAAGCTGCTCACCGGCATCGGCGAGCCGCTGGTCGGCCGGCTGATGGTCTACGACGCCCTGGAGATGAGCTATCGCAAGATCAAGGTCCGTAAGGACCCGAACTGCGCGCTCTGCGGCGAGAACCCCACGCTCACCGACCTGCTGGAGGACTACGAGGACTTCTGCGGCGCGGTCTCCGTGGAGGCACAGGAGGCGGTGGTCGACGCGACCATCACCGCGCTGGAGCTCAAGGAGTGGCAGGACGCCGGCAAGGACATCTTCCTGGTCGACGTCCGTGAGCCCGCCGAGTACGAGATCGTCCGGATCCCCGGCGCGACGCTCATCCCCAAGGGCGAGATCATCTCCGGCGAGGCGCTCGCGAAGCTGCCGCAGGACCGGCAGATCGTGCTGCACTGCAAGTCCGGCGTCCGGTCCGCCGAGGCGCTCGCCGCGCTGAAGGCGGCCGGCTTCTCCGACGCCGTGCACGTCCAGGGTGGCGTGCTCTCCTGGATCAAGCAGATCGACCCGTCGCTGCCCGCGTACTGAGTCGTCGCCGAAGGGCCCTCCTGCTGTGGCGGGAGGGCCTTCGCGTACCGCCGGTGAGCCGGGCCATTCCTGACCGAGCTACCGAGGCGGGCGCACCTTCCCGCAGGTAGCTTCTCCGTCGTGGTCGATCTGGACGCCGCTATCGGCTTCGTCGTGGCACACGGGGACGCGGTGGACCGCGCCCGTCTCTCCCGGCTGCGTATTGGTGCCCCGGCACCGGCCGACCTGCTCGACGCGGCGGAGGTCGGGCAGGTGCCCGGCGGCGGCTGGCCCGCCATGCTCGACGGTGACGTGGCCTCGATCGACGCCACCTGCTTCCGCCTGGCCGAGCTGGACGACCTCGGGGCGCTGAGTCGTCCGGCCGCCCGGCGCGCTCTGGACTGGCTGGCCACCTCGCAACTGTCCGACGGCGGCTGGGACGAAGACCCGTCGCTGGCCGGGTTCGCCCCCGAGTGGGCCACCCCGGGCGACCCGGAGGCCCGGCTCTACCTGACCGCCAATGCCGGATTCTGGCTGACCGTGGCCGGGCTGGACGCCCGCGCCGGCGGGCCGCTCGACCACCGAGTCGGCGGGGCGTACGCCGGGGTGGTGCAGGCGGCGGCGCAGGCGCTCGCCGCGCAGCTCGCCCTGGACGGGAGCTGGCCGTCCTTCCTGCCCGCCGGCTGGCTGGCCGCAGCCGTGCTGCACCGCCAGCAGATGTACTACGAGTCAGCCCAGATCCAGGCGGTGCTGGCCGACCGGATCCCGGGGCTGTCCCCGGCCGACGTCGCCTGGCTCGCCGCCACGCTGTGCCGGGTCGAGGTGGGCGAGGAACAGTGGCTGCTGGCCTCGGCGCGCAAGCGGCTCGCCGAGACCCAGCGCAGCGACGGCGGCTGGGACAGCGACGACGGCCACCAGTTCGACGTGCACACCACCCTGCGCGCCATCCGGGCCTGCCGTCCGGTCGCGCCCGAGGCCTCGGTGTCCGGCACGTTCGTGCCGCCGGCCGCCCCGCCGAACCCGCCGGCCCCGCCGCAGCGCACGGCCCCGCCGCTGGCCGTCTCGCCGCCGGCCGTCTCGCCGCCGGCCGTCTCGGCGCCGGCCGTCTCGCCGCCCGCGGCTTGATCGACCCGGGTTGCGGTGAATCGGGGCATCCCGGCGGCGGGACACCACCACCTGCCGCAATCCGTGAGCCCAACCCCCGGCGAGGCGGCCCGGCCCGCGAGGCGACCGCCGGCGGGGGCGGCGGTCAGCGCAGGTGGCCGTCGCCGGTGACGACGTACTTGGTGCTGGTCAGCTCGGGCAGCCCCATCGGGCCGCGGGCGTGCAGCTTCTGCGTGGAGATGCCGATCTCGGCGCCGAAGCCGAACTCGCCGCCGTCGGTGAATCGGGTCGAGGCGTTCACCATCACCGCCGCGGCGTCCACCCGGGCCACGAACTCCCGGGCCGCCGACTGGGAGTCCGTGACGATGGCCTCGGTGTGTCCCGTGCCGTACTGCCGGATGTGCGCCACCGCCGCGTCGAGCGACTCGACGACGGCGACCGAGATGTCGGCGGAGAGGTACTCGGTGGCGAAGTCCTCCTCGGTGGCGGCGACGACCGCCGGCGAGTGCCCGGCCACCCGGGCGTCGCCGTGCACGGTCACCCCGGCGTCGGCGAAGGCGGCCAGCACCGCCGGCAGGAAGGCGTCCGCGACGTCCGCGTGGACCAGCAGCGACTCGGTCGTGTTGCAGGTCGAGAGGCGCTGAGTCTTGGCGTTCAGCGCGATCGCCACGGCCTTGGCGACGTCGGCGGCGGCGTCCACGTAGACGTGGCAGTTGCCCACCCCGGTCTCGATCACCGGCACGGTCGACTCCTCGACCACGGTCCGGATCAGCGACGCGCCGCCGCGCGGGATCAGCACGTCGACCAGCCCCCGGGCCCGCATCAGCTCCTTCACCGAGTCCCGCGAGGTGGCGTCGAGGAGCTGCACCGCGTCCGCCGGCAGGCCGGCCCCGGCCATCGCGTCCCGCAGCACGGCGACCAGGGCTGCGTTGGACTGCGCCGCCGAGGAGGAGCCGCGCAGCAGCGCCGCGTTGCCGGACTTCAGGCAGATCCCGGCCGCGTCCACGGTCACGTTCGGCCGGGCCTCGTAGATGATTCCGACCACCCCGAACGGCACCCGCACCTGCCGCAACTCCAGCCCGTTCGGCAGGGTCGAGCCGCGGACCACCTCGCCGACCGGGTCGGGCAGCGCGGCCATCTGGCGCAGCGCCTCGGCGATGCCGCCCACCCGGCCCGCGTCGAGCGCCAGCCGGTCCAGCACCGCCGAGGTCAGCCCGGCCGCGCGCCCGGCCGCCAGGTCCGTCGCGTTCGCGACCAGGATCTCCGGGGTACGCGCCACCAGCGCGTCGGCCATCGCGTGCAGCGCGGCGTCCTTGGCCGTACGCGGGGCGACCGCGAGAGTCTCCGCCGCGTCCCGTGCCCGCCGGGCCTGCTCGACGACGCTCATCCTGTACTCCTCAGGTGTTAGGAGGGGCCCCTTGTTAACGCGAGGCGTTAACA